>JBEPWC010000107.1:412-6793 GCA_041642615.1 Sulfurimonas sp.
ATAAAGCAAAACAAAAAGGTGCGATCATAAAGATGGCACACTCACGCGGCGATGTGATGCTACATGAGTCTTCTTACATAGCTGCTGTTTTTTCACCAAAGAGAAGAGTTGCATTAGAGTTTATAGATGAGTTTGTAGAGGATTTTAAAGCCTCAGCCCCGATCTGGAAGTATGATCTCAAATGTGGCAAACGGATCTATGCAAAAGACAGATCAACAGCAATTAAAGGATCAGGATTACTATCATGAATAAACTACTAAACTATGAAACAAGTCAAAATATGCTTGATCTGTTGAAAATAAATGGATCAAAAACACAAAAATTACCACTAAGTAGCTCACTTGGGCATATATTAGCAGAAGATATTGTAGCTACATACAGCGAACCTCAGTTTCCAACAGCATCTATGGATGGGTATGCGATCAAGTGCGAAGATCAAGACTTAGGTCAGATTGAGATCCTTGGAGACAATCCAGCTGGAAATGATGAGCAAAGAGAGATCGGTAATGGTGAGTGTATAAAAACATTTACAGGCTCAAAGATCCCAGAGGGTGCTGACACACTGATCCAGATAGAAAATGTAACAGTAGATGGTTCTAAAATAATCATAGATGAAAAAGTTTCTTTAAACTCATCTGTACGCCCAGTTGCTGAGAGCTACAAAGCTGGTGATCTACTTATAAAAAAAGGTACAAAGATCGGTTTTGCAGAGATCGGAGTGATGGCAGCACTTAACAAAGTGATGGTACGTGTAGCCCTTAAACCAAGAGTTGGCGTGATCTCAACAGGTAGTGAGATCTTAGATCTTGGAGAAGAGAGCCAAAGCAAGGCTCAGATCAGAAGCTCAAACAACTATACACTAGCTGCACTTTTTGAACAAGCTGGTGCTGAGGTTGTGCAACTTGGAACTGTAGGAGATGACAAAGATAGCATAATGCAAAACTTTCAAAACTCTTTAGAGGGTGTGGATATCTTAGTCAGTACTGGTGGAGTTAGTGTAGGGGATTATGACTTTGTAAAAGATGTGATCCCACGACTTGGTGCTGAGGTTGTTTTTAAAGGTGTAGCTATAAAACCTGGTCGCCATATACTTCTTGCACAGAAAAAAGAGAAGTTTATCATCGCACTACCTGGTTTTGCTTACTCATCAACCGTTACGGCTATACTCTATGGATTACCTTTGATCTCAAAAATGCTTGGAAAAAAAGAGCCATATAAAGTAGTAGAAGCAAAACTTGCACAAGACTTTAAAAAACGTAGTAAAGCAACTGAGTTTACGGCATGTAACATTGTTCTAGAAGATGGGGAGTACTTTGTAAACTTTAAAGACAAAAAAGTTGGAAGTTCAGCGATCCTTATAAATATGTTAAATAATAGTGCTTTAATGATCACAGGTGAAGAAGACGGTGATCTACAAGAGGGTACATATGTAAATGTGATCCTTTTGGATCAGTTTTAAAACAAGCTAGGCTCACGTAGCTCTTTGATCTTGTAACTTCTTCTATGAATGGGGCTGTATCCATGTTTTCTGATCAGCTCTATATGTTTTTTGGTTCCATACCCCTTATGTGATTCAAACTCCCACTGTGGGTATTTTTTTGCCTCTTTTAAAATGTCTCTGTCGTGTGTAACTTTTGCAATGATAGAAGCGGCACTAACTTCGGGTACTTTTCCATCAGCTTTGACCATTGTTTCAAGTCCATCTACGCCGAATGTAGAGTTACCGTCAAATAGGTAGTTTTCAGCCTTTAATGTGTTTAGTATCTCTTGTAATCCTGAACTAAGACATTTTGATATTCCATTTTCATCTATATCTGACGCCGAGAATTTAACTATATGATATGTTGAGTTTGGGATTATTAACTCAAAAAGCTCTTCACGTTTTTTTTCACTAAGTTTTTTTGAGTCATTTAGACCTTGTATATCTGAATGCAAAATACACCCAGCCATAACTAGATCACCAGCACATGGACCCCGTCCGGCTTCATCTATTCCACATAAGGACATCTATTTACTAGCCCTTGTAAGTGACATATTGTTTTGCATAGTTTGAATCTCTACATTAGCAGGGATCACTATTTTTGGATCTACTTTTAACTTTTTCTCTTTAGCTTTCTTTTCATATTCCATGTTGGATAGTATATGCTTTATAGTATTTATACGTGCCGTTTTTTTGTCATCTGATTTTATTACCGTCCAAGGTGCATGATCAGTATGAGATGCTAAAAGCATTGAGTATTTTGTCATAGAGTAGTCATCCCACATATCTTGTGCTTGCTGATCTACATCTGAAAGCTTAAACTGCTTTAGTGGATCTGTTTTACGCTTTTCAAAACGTCTCTCTTGTTCTTGCTTGCTGATCGAGAAGTAAAACTTAAAAATTTTAATACCTGAATTATCAAGCATCTTTTCAAGCTCTGGAACTTCATGCAAAAATTCGGAGTGTTCCTCTTGGGTACAAAAATCCATAACACGCTCAACTCCTGCACGGTTATACCAACTTCTATCAAAAAGAACTATTTCTCCTGCTGATGGGAGGTGTTGAACATAGCGTTGAAAATACCACTGAGTTTTTTCTTTATCACTTGGTTTGTCAAGTGCAACCACTCTAGCTCCACGAGGGTTAAGGTGTTCTATGACTCTTTTTATAGTACCACCCTTGCCGGCCGCATCACGACCCTCAAAGATCATTAACACTTTTAAGCCATGTTTCTTTACATGGTTTTGCATCTTAAGAAGCTCAATTTGAAGCATACGAAGTTCATCTTCATAGTTTAATACTTCCTCTTTGATCCATACAGGTACACGTTTTTTCTTTTTACCACGGTTACGCTTTTCCTCTTCAAGAAGTTGCTCAACCTCCTCTTTTCGTCTATCTGGATGTACAAACTCTTCTCTATCTTTTGCACTCTCAAGTGCATCTTCTACCATTTTTCTTTTAGAACCCATCTTAGTCTCCTAGTGCCCATATATCAAATGGTATCATCTCTATCCTTGAAAAGGGATGAGAAACGATCGCTTCATTATTCATTGTCACAGCTGTGATCTGAGTTATACCATTTGTAACTATAAAAGCCTCAAGTGTTTCAACTTTTTTAAAAAGACTTCTCTCATCGGCAAATGGCATGGAGAGAATGATCTCACTATCATCTGGCAAATAAAAATCGATCCCCTCATCATAAAAAAGTTTATGATTATGTTTTAAAAGCTCTAAAAAAAGCATATTTTCAAAAAGTCTTGCAAAGTTTTTCTCATGTGTTAGTGCTGATTTTAAAGATATATCGCAAAGGTAGATTTTTTTTGTAGCACGAGCATGTGTAAAGTTAGAGAGTTGATGTATATATTTTTTGTCTATAAGGTTTTTAAAACTTTTGTAGAGTTTGTCTTTTGAGACTTTTTTGAACTGTTTGAGCCTCTCATATATAGAAAAGGCAGACAATTTAGAGCTGTTCATTTTTGCACACATCTGCAGTATATCAAACTCCTGATCATCAAGTTTGCACATCAGAGATCTTTGTATATATATGTTTCTCTCATCTGAGTTTATTTTATGCATTGCGGGGTATCCCCCGAGCTGAAAAAAATGGTTAAGTGCTGTTGAGTCGTACTTATGCTCATACGCTAAAAATTCTTCATAGTCTAGTGGGTAGAGATCGACTCTTTTTAAGTAGTTAAGTTTAGTTGGCAACTCAGATGATATGATCAGCTGAGATACATTTGGGATTTTAAACTTTTTTTTGTAGTTATCATAGACTAGTGTATCTATTTTGTACTCACTACAAAAGAGCGATATATTTTTGTTAAACTCATCTATATCTATGCGTACATCTAAACAATCTATATATAGATAGCTATTTTTCTTAAGTCCCAGAAGATAGTTTTTTACAAGTTTTGTTTTTCCACTTTGAGATATTCCATTTATTTCATAGCTTATATCTTTTTCTATATATAGTTTTCTAAAATGAAATTTATTGACAATTAGATCGGTTTTATATAACTCTTGAAGTAGATTTTTCATAGTAAAATTTTACCACTTCCTTATTAAAAGGAAATAAAGTTTAGAATATATCTATTTTTAGCCCCAAAATCCTTGAATCTAAGATGTTAAATGGGTATAATTCCGCTCCCTTAAATAGTTAGCACTAAAAAATGAAATAGCTAACGAGTTCTTTAGAAGGAAAATTATGGAAAAAATTCGTTTGAAATTGAAAGCTTACGATCATCGTGTTTTAGATAGATCAGTAGCGTCAATCGTAGAGGCTGTAAAACGTACTGGTGCGGTTATCCGTGGTCCAATACCTTTACCAACAAAGATTCGTAAATATACGGTTTTAAAATCACCACACGTAAACAAAAGTGCACGTGAGCAGTTTGAGATCCGTATGCACGCGAGAATGATAGATATCGTTTCTGCTACACCAGAGACTGTAGATTCATTAATGAAACTTGACTTAGCACCAGAAGTAGACGTAGAAGTACGCTCTATGGATAAGTAAGGAGAATATCGTGGAATTTATTGTTGAAAAAATCGGTATGAGCCGTACAATAGAGGTACCTAGTAAGCCTGTTACTTTATTAAAAGTACTTGATTCTAAGGTATGTGAAGTAAATGATGGCACTGCTTTAGTAGCTTACAATAGCGGTAAAAAAATGAATAAATCAATTGAAGGTCAACAAAAGAAGTATAGCCTTTCATCTGAATTTAACCGTTTTGTTACACTAGAGGTAGCAAACACAGAGGTTGGTGACTTAGATCTAACACCTTTAGCAGAAGCTAAAGTTATAAAATCTAGTTTCACTACAAAGGGTCGTGGTTTTTCAGGTGCTATGAAGCGCTGGAACTTCAACGGTGGTCCTGCATCTCACGGTCACAGATTTGGTCGTAGAACAGGTTCAATCGGTAATGCTGAGTGGCCAGGTCGTGTAATGAAAGGGCGTAAGATGCCTGGACAATACGGAAATGTACAAAATAGTGTTAAAAATGAGATCGTTAGTTACGATGCTGAAAACGGTGTAATAGCTGTACTTGGTTCAGTGTCTGGTGCAAACGGTTCATTAGGTCGTGTAAAGGTAGCTAAATAATGAGCGCAATCGTTTTAAATGAAAAAATGGAAAAAGCATCCGAGTTAGCATTACCAGAGAGTTTTTCGGGTATCAACCCTCATAACTTATACCTATATGTAAAGTCTGCACAAGCTGCAGCTCGTGCTAATACAGCAACTACAAAAGGTAGAAGTGAAGTAAGAGGTGGTGGTAAGAAGCCATGGGCTCAAAAAGGTGGTGGACGTGCACGTGCTGGTTCACGTCGTTCTCCAATATTCGTAGGTGGTGGTAAATCATTTGGTTCTAAAAATAACCGCAACTACGATCTAAAAGTAAACAAAAAGCAGAAAAAACTTGCTTTAAACTTTGCTTTAAATGAGCATGCACAAAATGGTAGTTTATACATCGTAGATTCCATTGCAGTAGAGTCTGGTAAGACTAAAGACGCATACGCAATGTTCAAAGCACTTGGTCAAAGAGATACTCTTTTTGTTAAGTCTTTGTTAGATGAAAAAACTTTTTTAGCGTTTGAAAATATTGCTGATACTTATGTTATCGAGTCAAACGAATTAAACGCATACTTAGCTGCAAACTATCGTTCAGTAGTGATCGAAAAAGCAGTTTGGGAAACACTAGTAGGTGAGGCGAAATAATGGCTGATATTACAGATATTAAATCTATACTATATACAGAGAAAACTCTTGGTATGCAAGAAGATGGTGTGATCGTTGTTCAAACATCTCCTCGCATGACTAAAACGGGTTTAAAAGAGGTGTTTCGTGAGTATTTTGGGATTGTTCCTACAAATGTAAATTCACTTAACCAAAGCGGAAAAGTTAAACGTTTCCGTGGTGTACCTGGTAAACAAAACGACTTTAAAAAGTTTTATGTTAAGTTACCAGAGGGTGCACAAATAGAAAGTTTGGCGGTGTAACATGGCAATGAAAACTTATAGACCAATAACACCATCTCGTCGTTTTTATACAAATATTGATAGCTCAGACATTACTGCAAAAGCAAGTGTAAGAAGTCTTCTTAAGAAACTTCCTGTTCACTCTGGTCGTAACAATAATGGTCGTATCACTTCTCGTCACAAAGAGGGTGGAGCTAAAAAACTTTACCGTATCATCGATTTCAAAAGAAATAAGTTTGATGTTCCAGGTACTGTAACTACGATTGAGTATGATCCGTACAGAAACTGTCGTATCGCTCTTGTAACGTACGCTGATGGTGAAAAAAGATATATCATTCAACCAAAAGGCTTAAAAGTAGGCGATAAGATTCAATCAGCTGAGGGTGGACTAGACGTTAAACCTGGTAATACAATGAAGCTTAAAA
>JBEPWC010000108.1:0-6768 GCA_041642615.1 Sulfurimonas sp.
GATGTTTTATTTTGAGATGTTATAGTTTTTATAAGTTTTTTATCTTCATAGATCCCAACTAAAATAGGTGAAGTTAAGGTCACACAAACTACATCAACACTTTTATGCATAAGCTTTTTCTAGCTCATTTGTTTTTTCACCAACAAGTTCGATCACCTCATAGTTCTCTTCAGACTTTAAAAGCTCAACTGTAAGCCTATGGTTTAGATCATGACTACCTGCCATTGCTTCATAATTTCCTATAAAATTCATGCCGATTAGACTCATATCTCCGATTGCATCTAAGATCTTATGCCTTACAAACTCATCTGAGTATCTTAACCCTTCAGGATTTAATACTTTTTTATCATCTAGCACAACTGCATTTTCTAGTGAACCTCCAAGAGCTAAACCTTTTGAACGAAGGTACTGGACCTCCTGAACAAAACCAAAAGTTCTAGCACGTGCTATCTCATCTTTGTAAGCTTGTTTTGTAAACTTTAAAGAGTAGTCTTGCTGTTTAATCACAGGATGTGGAAATTTGATAGTAAAATCATAATTTAGATCTTTTGATGGTGATAGTTTTACATACTTATCACCCTCTTTTACTATGACATCTTTTTTTATACGCATAACCTTTTTAGGTTCATCTAACTCACGTCTGCCAGCTTCATCTAAAAGCATACAAAAACTTGCACTACTCCCATCCATAACAGGGACTTCGTTTGCATCTACGATCACTCTTAGGTTGTCTATCCCATATGCATATATAGCAGATAAAAGATGCTCAATTGTAGAGATCACATCCCCATCTTTACCAATCACTGTTGCCATTTTTGTATCTACAACGTTTTGAGGGATCAAGGGTATGGATACATCAACATCACTTCTATAAAAAACTATTCCGCTGTTAGCCTCTAGTGGTTCAAGTCTTAGTTTAACAGGGGAACCTTTGTGAAGACCTATCCCTACTAACTCAACACTTTTTTCAATTGTAGATTGATACATAATATACCCTTATTTTCCATCGATAATATTTTTAGCGTTATCTATTACATCTGTTATATTTAACTTTATCCATGTTTCATCCATCCACTCCGCAGGACGTACCTCTATACCTTGTACAAGTACACCAAAATGCAGGTGATCTCCCATAGCATAACCACTTTTACCAGTTCTAGCTATTGGGTCGTCAATGTTTACAAAATCACCACTACTAATACTTACACTTGAGCAGTGTCCATAAAGTGTATACAACCCCAGTCCATGATCAATTATTGGCATATTTCCATACAAGCCATTATAATCAGAATAAACTACATCTCCACTATTTTGTGGCTTTATCTCTGCCATTGCATTTGAAGCAAGATCTAGTCCAAGGTGGTAAGACTCACTCATGTAGCTACCTTTGTAAAGATACTTTCTATGATCACCAAAAGATGCCACAACTTGAGCATTTTTAAGTGGATACATCTTTTTTATATTAAAATCAGAGATTTTTTCTTGGGAAATTTTTGATGTGATCTCATGGATTAATTTCTCATTTTTGGCACGGATATCTTCGTTTATAATCTTAAACTGCTCTAGCGGATTTTCAATCCCTTGAGTCTCTAAAAATTCACTTGCTAACTCTGCTATCTTTCCATTTAAAAATCTATCACTAATATTTATATGCGACACTCTGTAGTTTTTGTTTTTAAGATACAAAGGTATATAACTCTTAGCAGTATTTCCAGCATAATCCTCAGCTATAATGTGAGCTTTAAAGTTTCTCTGTTGTATAGGCCATGCTAAAAGTGAGATATAGTACCCATCCTTATAGAAAGGTTTAGGAGTAAATCTTTTATCAAAGTTTGTTTCTATATACATCTCTTTCATATTTTGATCTTGTGCCTTAAAAATAACTACTGCAGCCCCACCCTTATTTATCTTGTATGAGTGTGCTATTGTAACAACTGATGGTCTGCGTTTATCTATTTTTAGCTCATACTCTTTTACAACTATATTTCCTTTAAAAAAGTTCCATCTACTAGCATCGTTAGCTTCAACGATCAAAGTCAATTTTTCATCTTTCATAGCGTATGCACTACGTGGTGGTTCAACACTAACTTCTACCTTATTTTTTAACACTAATGGCTGATCTTCATAAAGTACATTTTCTCCATCTGAATCTCTTAAAGAAACCTTATAAGATTTAATTCCACTAGAGTCCTCTATGCTTAAGTCAATATTCTTTTTTAAGTTCCAGTAACCATTTGAATCTATTGTAATATGAGGAGCATTTCTCTCAAATATTTTCGAGTTATAAAGATATATACCCCCACCAATTATTAGTGCAAACAATATCAACACACCTATAGATGAGCCACTATTTTTATTTCTCAAAACTTTTCTCCTTCATATATCATCTCTTTATTTTTGTATTTTACTATTACTATGTTTACAGTCGGTAAAGCAAGTAGATCTTTTATGGTAGTATCTATATCTTCTAATACAGCTCCACCACATTTTAGGTCACTATCTTCTAGATCAACATATGCCATTTTGGCTGAATCTTTTAAAATCATCTTTTTTAAAAGTATGGCCTTTAACCTAAGGCTTGCTAGTGTGTTGTAGTTTTGTATATATCTATTACAACTTTTAACATCAGCTCCAGCTTCTACAAGCTCACTAGCCAAAGCAAAACTCATACCATCAACACCATGTGAAAAGCCTCTAGTCTCTGCCAACAAGGCTGCATACAACGATGTAGCCATTTTGCCATTTAGCTTAATCTTATTGTTTTTAAAAAAATCAAAAACTTTGCTAGAATCTTCTAGCTTGATCTCCAAATCTGCCGAAGATGGATAAGAGTTTCTCAATTTATCCATCCATGGTAAAAAGCTTAACTCTTTACTAGCTTCTGATCTCTGAACATAAAAACTAACCTTTTTATGAAGTGTCAATATGTATGAATATAGTGCATTAGCAGATGCTATAGTAGCAATATCTTTACAAGAACTTACTGATAAAACTATATGCTTAGCGTCGCAAATCTCTTTAGTATTTAGCAAAAATCTCTTCTTTAGTATTTTTGCAATTATACTAGCTTTTCTTTTTATTTGCCTTACAAGCCTTCGTTAGTAAAATCTCTTTTGCTACTTCAAACTCTAATGGCTTGCTAAAGTAGTAACCCTGAAAGCTATCACACCCTATTTTAGATAGCACTCCTAGATGTTCTTCTTTTTCAACACCCTCAGCTACAGTCTTTAGTTTAAGTGCTTTAGCCATAGCTATTGTGGCTTCCACTATAGCTTTGTCATCCTTGTCTTGGTCTATATTGTCTACAAACTCTTTATCAATCTTTAAAACATTAATAGGCATTTTTTTAAGATAGATAAGTGAAGAATAACCAGTCCCAAAATCATCGATAGAGAGTTTAATACCCATAGATTTTATAATATTTAGTTTAGGTAAAATAGTGTCTATATTTTCCATAACAGCAGTTTCAGTTATCTCAAACTCTACATTATTTGCAAATACTTCATACTTCTTTAACAACCTTTTAATATCCTCTAAAAAAGCTTTATGTTCTAGTTGCTTTATGGAGATATTTATAGCCATACTTAAGTTTTCATCTATTTTCTTAAACTCTACAAAATCCTTAAATGATTCCTCAATAACCCAAAGCCCAATATCGTAAATGTAGCCTAAGTTTTCAGCTATTGGTATAAACTTATCTGGAGAGACAAAACCAAGCAGTGGATCTTGCCAGCGAATCAGTGCCTCAAATCCAATTACTTTTTTATCTTGACATGAACATTTTGGTTGGTAATTTAGTGTAAATTTTTTGTTTTGCGTAGCGTCTCTAAGTCTATTGTCAACCTCTAAACGATCCTTAGCCTCAAGATTCATCTCCTCGTTAAAAAACTGAAAATTATTTTTTCCAAGCTCCTTAGCTTTGTACATTGCTAAGTCTGCACTCTTTAAAAGTTCCTCATACCTTTTACCATTTTCTGGAAAAAAGCTGATCCCTATACTCCATCCCACATTCAGATCATGCCCATCAACTTTGATTGGCTTACTTAGAGTATCTATTATTTTAGATGCTAAAAAAGAAACTTTTTGCATATCTTTATATGGCTTATATATAACAAACTCATCGCCACCAATCCTTGAAAATGTAGCACCATCTGGCAACAGAGGTTCAATAAGCTTGCTGACATATATTAAAACTTTATCCCCAACACTATGTCCTAATGATTCATTAATCCACTTAAAGTTATCAAGGTCCATAAATAAAAGTGCAAACTTTTTGTTGTAGTATATGGAAGTTCCTATGTGAGACTTGATCCTTTCTTCAAATAAACGACGATTTGGTAGTTGTGTTAAAAAATCGTAAAAGGCTACCTCACGAATCTTGTCGTGTTGAGCTTTAAACTCTGTTATATCTCTAGATATTGCCATATAATTTTTGATATTACCACTATTGTCTTTAACTGTCATAATATCTACATCAATAATATACAGATCTCCATTTTTAGAACGATCTCTTATTTCCCCTCTCCAGTGACCTTTACATAAGATATCGTCCCACATCCTTTTATAAAACTTTTTATCGCCCCAACCTGAACTAAATTTTCTTGGATTATGCCCTTTAACTTCCTCTAGTGTATAACCACTCATATCTTGGTAGGCTTTATTGATAGTTACTATATTATTATTTTTATCTGTTATGACAATACCATCTTTGGTAAATTTAAGCAAACTCGCAGCGATCACTTGTTCAATCATAATATTGTACCTTTATCTCGAAGAATACAATTATAACATTTGTTTATCTAAAATAAAAACTTAAGGGTTCTTTTTTTTAGATTTATATATAAATGCCAACACTTCTGCAACAGCTGCAAAGAGTGCTTCTGGGATCGGCTGATCTATCTCAACATCTTTGTAAAGGGCACGTGCAAGTGGTGGGTCTTGCATAACGTGCACATTGTTTTCACGGGCTATCTTTTTAATCTGCATAGCTATATTGTCCTTACCTTTAGCTACAACCATTGGAGCGTCACTTTGTTGTTGATCGTACTTTATTGCAACTGCAAAGTGAGTCGGATTTGTAACTACTACATCTGCGTTTGGAACCTCTGCCATCATCCTTTTTTTACTGGCTTGCATCTGGATTTGGCGGATCTTTGACTTAACTAACGGGTCACCTTCCATATTTTTCATCTCATCTTTTACCTCTTGCTTACTCATCTTAAGCTTGTCAAAATACTGTTTTCTAACTATGATGATATCGATCACTGCAAAAACAAATATGATCAAAAGCATCACAAAGGCTATGATGATCGCTTTATCAACAAGCCAGCCAACCTGATCACCCAATCCGAAAAGTGCAACTGTTGGAAGCTCTTTTATAAAGAAAAAGAAAAACATAAACCCAACCCCTAAGGTTGTAAAAGATTTAAATGTAATCTTTACTCCCTCAATAAGCTTTTTCATAGAAAAGAGGTTTTTTGTACCCTTAATCGGGTCTATTTTTTTAAGATCAGGCACTATAGCTTTTGTAGTAAACAAAAAACCAAACTGGGAAAGGGCTGCTAGTATACCTGCTATAGCAACTGCTATTGCTAAGGGCATTATTATGATCAGAAATTCTCTTATGGTAACTACTGCAATATCTATCATAAGTCTACTATCTAATGGTTCTCCTTGCAATGAAAAATAGTATTCAAAAAGAGCCAATGTATGTTTTCCCATAAAAGGAAAAAGCATTATAAAAGCTAAAAGTGCAATAAATAAAGTTCCAACACCACTAGCATCTTGGCTTTTTGGTACATTACCCTCTTTTCTGGCGTCCTCAATCTTCTTGGGGGTGGGTTCTTCTGTTTTTTCACCACTATCTTCAGCCATAAAGAACTACCTTCCCGTTTTTTTCCGAAATTGTAACATAGAAAATAGTTTAATTTTAAAAAAAGATTCTTGACAATTACACTTTTGTTTACTAGACTAATACAAGTATAAGGATTTATTATGAAAGAGATATCAATTCAGGATAGAGCCAAAGGAGCACTTGTAGGTGCGTTTATCGGGGATGCACTTGGTCTTGGTCCCCACTGGTACTATGACCTAGAAGAACAGTACAAAGACTATGGAAAGTGGATAGATGACTACACCACTCCAAAAGATGGAAGATACCACGCGGGACTTAAGGCGGGTGATAATTCACAAGCTGGGTATATACTCGAACTTCTTACAAGATCCCTTATTGAAAATAACGGTTATAACAATGACGACTTTACTAAAAGAATAGATGAAGATCTTTTTCCTAAAATGGACGGTACACCAAATTCAGGTCCGGGAGGATACACATCACAGTCAATTAGAGCATCGTATGATCAAAGAGTAAAGGGTAAACATTCGTGGGACGACATCGGTACATTAGCCGATACGACAGAAGCTATTGAGAGAGTAATAGCTATTGCCATCTACTACGCAAAAGATCCTAAAGAGATGGCAGAAAATGTATGGAGAAATACAAATGTAACACAGATCGATGCGACAGTAGGGTCTATAACCGTTGCCTACTCAGCCATACTTTCTCAACTAATCATGGGGGAGCCCTTTGATTCTAAACTCTCAAACAAACTTATGGATATGGTAAAAGAAAAGAAACTTCCTTTTCATGCCGTAACGTCAGACAACTTTAACCCTCCTAAAGTCGGTGTTAAAGAGCCTAGCAAAAAAGGTGTTTTCTCTTCACCAGATGCATTGCTAACTCCAATGTTTATAATGATCATTTAAATG
>JBEPWC010000109.1:0-6725 GCA_041642615.1 Sulfurimonas sp.
TACAAGCTAATTACCTCTTTGTCTTTAAACTCATTTGCTGAGTTAAAGTCGATCACATAAGATGGTGCATTGTAGTACTCACCCTCTTTAAGAGTTATATTCTCACCTGATCCATTAGCTGTAACCATCATATCTAGTGTTGGCACTCCACCCTCAGCATTCTCTAGTGACTCTACTACATCTGGAATATACCTAACAAGTTCTACATCAACCTCTTTATCTTTAACACTAAAGTTAGTAGTTATAGAGTTCTGTGAACGCTTTGAGAGATAAATACTTTGTTCACTAAAGTTTGTTTTACCATCTATAGATCCGCTTGCCTTAAAGTATGTATCACTACTAAGCATAGTGTTAGAACTAGCACCCTCACGAATATGCATAGTACCTTCATAACCAACATAACGTGTGATTGCAGCACCTATAAGGATCACTATAAAAGCTAGGTGAAATATAAAAATAGGGGCTTTTTTTATACTAAACATCTTAAATCTGACAATATTTATGATCAGATTAATTGTTAGAAGTCCCATTAAGACTTCAAACCATCTTGCATTATAGATATCAGCTTTAGCTGTTATTGTTCCGTAGTCATTCTCAACAAACGTAGCGTAAGCTATAGCAAAAGCAAATATAGACATAAGTATTGCCATACTCTTCATTGAACCAAATACATTTAAAAGTAACTTCATAATATCCCTTATAAAAAAAAGATATTATAGTTTGTTATAGATAATAGAGAGTTAAATCTCTCTTTTGCTATCAACTTTTATTCAAAATGTAAAGTTTTAAAGTGCTATTTAACTTCTCTTTCAAGTACTGAGGTTTTACAATTTTAATATATGGTATCCAGTATTTTACAAGCTTTAGTATCTCATCATCATATGTCATTTGAGTAGCTACAACAAAATACTCATCATTTTCATCTAAAATCTTGTAGTTAGGTAAAGTGGTAAACTTTTATATCTTATTGTTCATAATGACATTTGCAACTAGCTATTGTATAAAAACTTCAATTTTAGATATTTTTTGAAGCTTCTTAAATCCTTTGTCAAATGTAAAAAGTTTTAAATTGTGATATTCGGCAAAAGATAAATGATATATATCAAATGAACTAATATACAAGCTTGTTTCTTTTAATATTTCTAGCATTCTTTGATTAATAATAAAATTTGATGGTTGTAAAAAAGTTGATAAAAATTCTAAGTTATCATCAATATCATTTTTATCTTCATTAATCTTATTTGAGATAAAAGCAAATTCACTAAGTATCAACTCTGATACAATTAAAGTATCATTAATAATAGCTTCTTCAACTAATTTTACCGAAATATCTTTTTATTTTTTATCATCTACATTTTTTGTAAAGGCATAGATTAATACATTTGTATCAAAATATACCATCATTTGCCATTTCGTTTGTATTTGTTGCTATTGCCATTGTTAATGTAGTTTTATTATTTGATTTATCTCTTAATCTACGAAATGTATCAAGTTTTGATTCAGTTTGTTTTAATTCTTGTGGTACCCCATTTTGAATAGTTACATTTTTAACTATATTTTGTTTCAAATTCGATAATAAATCTATGACAAGATTTGTATATCTATCTTCAACATCTACTACTAATCTTTGCATTGTTTTACCTTTTGAGTTATTTATTCTTAATTGTATCTTTATTTCATTAATATATAGATTGTTAAATAATTAAATATATACGTACATTTGGAGTTTTGAATCCCATCTAAAATACTTTGAAACCTTACTAAAAGCCTTTTGCACAAGTGTTTCATCGTCTTTTTTATAATCATATATTTTTATGGGAGTATGGTAATACCTATTGTAAGATCTTATAGGGTGAAATATAATATCTTGCCATGTAAACTCTATTTTTCCATCATATGGTTCAAAAGGGATTCTACTCATAACTGTTTTATTCTTAATTTTGCACTTAAAATAGCACTCAACATAAAATTGGTCTATTTTTACATGATCTATAAGTTCGTTTAAACTGTGTTTTTGCACTTTGTCCCCTTATACAAAAAACATTTTTTAGTTCATTAAGCAATATATATACCAAATCCTTTTTTATCTGACTCTAAAAGCTTAACTTTCCCACCGTGTGCATCGGCGATCTGAGCTGAGAGAACAAGTCCTAAGCCATTACCTTTTACCTTGGTTGACTTAAAAGCTTCAAATAACTCTTTTTTATTCTCTATAGGCACACCGGTGTCATATATGTAAAACCTATGTTTGCCATCTTCAAAAGTGTGTGTAAAGTCTATAACACCACACTCTTCATCATCTAACTCTATTGCGTCTATTGCGTTAAATAAAAAGTTAGAAAAGAGTATCTCTAAAAGATCAAAATCTCCATCAATCTCAAAGTCATTTTCTGGCATATTTATGGTTATATCTTTTGAGTAACCATAACTTCCACAATCATCCAAAAGATCAGCTCTAAGTTTTGAAAACTCAAACTTTCTTTTGTTTAGTTTGATCCCTTTTGAAAACATCAAAGTAGCTTTTATGATCCGTTCTATCTTAAAAATAGACTTTTGGATCTCTTCTACTATGGGGATATTTTCAGGGATTACTCTTTTTTTAAGTGTAGAGTTAAGCAGTGAAATAGACCCAATAGGGTTTCTGATCTCATGAGCTAGATGTGCTGCCATCTGACCCATAGTAGCAAGGTTTTCTTTTCTTTTTTGCTCTGTAATGTCGGTACATGAGAACATCTTTTTATCTTTATGGGTTGAGCTTTTTACTATGTATGATCTATCTTCGAAGTTTAGCTCATAATCATCATCACGAAACTCCATCACATCAAAAAGTCTCCATAACTCTCTAGCCTTTGAATTTTGTAAAAAAACTTCCCCATCCTCGTTTAAGATCCATATAGCATTTGGTAAAAACTCAACAACCTTTTCAACTGTACCTTGGAGATGATCATAAGATTGTTTTAGATCTGTAAACTCTTTTTCAACCTTGTAGGTTTGTTCTATTAAAAGAGTCAACTCCTCTTGTGTAATCCCGCTCAAAGGGTATATCCTAGTATTATCTTGTAAAGCGAGTAAGGATCATCACTCCCTGCAAGTTCACGGATTGAGTGCATTGCTAGGGTTGGAAGTCCTACATCTATGGTGTCAATACCAAGTCGTGTTGCTGTTATTGGACCTATGGTTGAGCCACATCCCATGTCACTTCTGGTCACAAACTGCTGGTATGGCTCACCAACTTTTGAAGCTACACCCATAAACTTAGAGATGGTTTTAGAGTTGGATGCATATCGCTGGTTTGCATTTACCTTGATCACAACACCCTTGTTCATCTTAGGAGCATGCTCTTTGTCATGTTTTGATGGGTAGTTTGGGTGGATCGCATGGGCATTATCTGCACTAATCAAGGTTGAACTTCTTACCATATGGACAAAGTCCTCATAATCAGGGTAGATCCTTTTTAGTGTGTTTTCTAAAAAACTTCCCCCAGCACCACTTACACTCTCACTTCCAACCTCTTCATGATCGTTTGCTACAAAGATCATTGGCTGTTTAGCTTCAACTGAGCAGATACTAACAAGTCCTACATAACAGCTCACAAGGTTGTCAAGTCTTGCTGAGCTTATAAAGTCATCACGTAAACCTACATATGAAGCTTTTTGTGTGTCGTAAAAACTAAGCTCATTTGCATAGATCTCTTTTACATCTTTAACTCCACTTTTCTCTAGCTGCCAACTTATAAAATCATCTAAACTAAAATCCTCATTTGTACTTAGAACTGGCAATATATCTGTTTGTTTATTTACACTTCTCTCACTATTTGCATTTTCATCTAAATGGATAGCAAGTGATGGGATTGTAGCTATCTTTTTCTTTGCATCTATAAGTGCCTCTTTGATCTCACCATTAGAATCTAAATAGCTTACGCGACCTGCAATGCAGAGATCTCTGTCAAACCATGGGTTTAGTAAAAGCCCACCGTATGGCTCAACTCCAAGTTTTACAACGCCATTTTCTTTGATAACTGGATTTGGTTTTAACTTTAGGTTTGGCGAATCAGTGTGTGCTCCAACTAAGAGGTAGTCTTTTGCATCAGCGTATGTAAAGGCGATCACAGATGAATCGTTTCTTGTTACATAGTACTTACTCCCCATCTCCAAGCTCCATTTTTGATCCTCAAAAAGCCTTTTAAATCCAGCATTTTCAAGCATTAAACTTATGTTTTTAGTAGCATGAAAAGGTGTTGGCGATGCGTCTAAAAACCCTAGTAATCCTTCGTTAAAATCTTTTTTATCCATGTAATTTTACCTTATAAAACATCTATATACTCATTTCCATCTATAGCTTTAATAATATTATTATTTACCCTAATACCAGAGTCTATAACTATGTTTTGAAGTTTTGATATGATCGTTATTTTTAGTTCTCTATTTCCAGGGTTTTGCCTAACTATTGTATATAACTCTTCAAGTTGATTTGTATCATCGTTTAGTCTGATCGCCAAGTTTAAAGGCTCCTGTGGGATCTCACGAGTCTCTTTTTTTACTTTTTTAGTCTCTTTTGTTGCTTCTTTTAAACTCATGATCTTAGTTACACCTATGCGTGTAAACATATCTGTATGCGTGATCTTTGCTTTAAAAGCGATCGGCTCATCAAGGTCCATCTCATCAAGCTGTTTTAGTTTGTCCTCAAAAAGCATAATATCTACGTTTCCGTGAAAGTCCATAAGATCAACTATCCCAAAAGGGTTTCCTTTTTTAGATATCTTTTTTTGGATCTCTTCAACTTTTCCTATGAAAATAACATACGATCCATCTTTTGCTTCAGCTATTTCAGATGAGAGTGTATAGTTTAACTGCCCGATCTGTTCTCTGTAATCATCTAAAGGATGTCCAGATACATAAAACCCTAGTGTATTTTTCTCAAACTCTAAAATGGACTTTAGTCCATACTCTTCAGAGTTTGTAAGTTTTAGCTCAACCGTTGTGATCTCATCATCATCTCCAAAAAGGCTCCCAACTGCATTTTTCTTTGCTTCGTTTGCATGTTTTGCAGTCTCTACTATGTGATCTATCTGATCAAGTAGGGCTTTGCGTGAGTAACCGTAGCGATCAAATGCTCCAGCTTTTATGGCTGATTCGATCACACGTTTATTTACTTTAGATGGGTCTATCCTGTTTACAAAATCTTGTAGTGATGTGTAGTCTCCATTTTCGCGTCTCTCCTCAAGCATAGAGTGTATAGCAGATCCTCCAACACCTTTAATAGCTCCAAGTCCAAAAAGTATAACCTCTTGTCCATCTTTGTTTATAGCTGAAAACTCAAGCTGTGAGTCACAAATATCTGGCGGACTAAGCTCGATCCCCATCCTCTTAACCTCATCGATATAGCGAACGACCTTGTCTGTGTTGTCTTTATCGCTTGTTAAAAGAGCTGCCATAAACTCGTTTGGATAATATGTTTTTAGCCATGCGGTTTGAAAACTAACCATCGCATATGCAGCAGAGTGAGACTTGTTAAAACCATAACCGGCAAACTTCTCGATCAGATCAAAAAGCTTACTTGCCTTGTCATAGTCATAACCTTGTTTTTGAGCACCCTCACTAAACTCTGCGTTGTATACAGCCATATCTTTTTTCTTACCCATAGCACGACGGATAATATCTGAATACCCAAGGCTAAACCCACCGATCGTTTGAACTATCTGCATAACCTGTTCTTGGTAAACGATGACCCCATATGTGTTATTTAGGATAGGCTCCATAGTATCAAAGGTGTATTCTATCTCTTCGCGTCCATGTTTACGCTCAACAAAGCTATCAAGCATCCCAGACTCCATAGGTCCAGGTCTATAAAGTGCTAAAACGGCGATAAGATCCTCAAAGCTATCTGGCTTTAGACGACGGTTCAAGTCTTGCATCCCCTCTGACTCTATTTGGAACATCCCAACAGTATTACCGCCACGTATAACCTCATAAACTTTAGGATCGTTTTCGTCTATTTTATTCCAGTCTATATCTTTGTTGTAACGATGTTTTACAAGCTTTATAGCGTTATCAATCACATCTAGTGTTTTAAGTCCCAAGAAGTCAAACTTGATTAGATCTACATCTTCAAGGTAGTTTAGTGAGTACTGAGTTACAAATGTATCCTCACCAGATGGCTTGTAGATGGGTGTTTTTTTCCAAAGCTCCTCATTGCTGATCACTACACCGGCTGCGTGGATTCCGGAGTTACGCTTTAAGCCCTCTAGTTTTTTAGCAAACTCCCACACACGTGCAGCACTCGGATCTGTATCTACAAGCTCTTGAAGTTTTGGCTCTTTTTGAAAAGCTCCTGGGACAAACTCACCCTTTTTCTCTTTACCATTTAGTGTGATCCCAAGCTCATCGGGTATAAGCTTTGCCATCTTATCAGCTTGAGAAAGCGGCATATCAAGTACACGTGCAACATCGCGTATAACCCCTTTTGCAAGGAGTGATCCAAATGTTATGATCTGAGCCACCTGATTACGACCATACTTCTCAACAACATAATCAATCACCTCACCACGCCGTGCTTGCATAAAGTCCATATCTATATCGGGCATACTTACACGCTCTGGATTTAGAAACCTCTCAAAAAGAAGATCATACTTCATAGGATCGATGTCTGTGATCTCTAACGCATACGCCACCAAACTTCCAGCTGCAGATCCACGCCCTGGTCCAACTGCTATACCCATCTCTTTA
>JBEPWC010000110.1:0-6658 GCA_041642615.1 Sulfurimonas sp.
GCTCTTCCGATCTTATGTTTAGTTTTGATTTTGGTCTTCTTAAAATGATCAAATACACCACAACATTAAAAATATACGATATCACAGTTGCAATAGCAGCACCCTCGATCCCTAACTCTGGTGCTCCAAAATTTCCAAAGATCAACACGTAGTTTAAAAAAGCATTAACCACAGCTGATACTAACTTGATATATAGAGAACTTTTCGTATCACCAGCAGCACTTAGTGCGTTAAAAAGAAGTGCATCTAAAAATATAAATGCCATACCAAGCGAGAGAATTTCAAAATAATCTGCACCAAGTTTTACAACCTCATCTTGTGCACCTAAAAGGGAGTAAAAATATTCACTAAGCAGACATCCTGTCACTGAAACTATAAATGAGAGTAAAATTGAAAATATAAATAATGAGTACAATAGTGATGAAGCTCTTTTTTTTCTGTTGTTACCTATAAACCTAGAAAACAAAGCATTTCCACCAACTACATATAGTGTTATAAAGATATTTATAACCATCATAAACTGCATAGATACACCAACTGCAGCTAGAGCGTAAAAACTGATCATTCCGACCATGATCATATCTATGAGTGACTGCAGTATATCTACAAGACTTTTTAGTGCAGCAGGAATTGCTAAAGAAAAGACTCTATGCGTATCTTTTGAAAATTTAAACAACATATATGATTATATTCTTTTTATCAATGTAGTTATCTTTTCATCTTTATCTGCAACTGTAAGTTTTAGTTTACAACCATAGTGTTGCATCTCTTTAGTAGATGTTATCTTTTTGAATTTTGAAAGTACCATGTTGGCACTATTTAACTCATCAATCATAAAAACAAGTACAAATCTGTTCTCAGACCATCTTACTAACATGTCATCTTGCCTTATTATTTCAACAAGACTCTCTACAAACTTTCTGTAATCAACTGAGTTTCCTGTAAGTACTATTGATAATGTCGCTATGATCTTTTCGTTGAAATCTGCTGCATCTTGGTATGTTTTAGCTATTTGTTGAAAATACTTTTTGTCGTATGCCCCACTCTCTTTGTCTATATTTGCATGGTTTTGGATCATGATCCGTTTGATTAGATCTTGCGTTATATCTTTAAACACAACTACACTGTAATCTTCTACACTACGATCAACACTAACACCAAAAGCATTTGGCTCATATGTTAGACTGAGCATACTTACTATTCTATCGTTTTCATCAAGTTTACAAATAGCATCGATCCAGTTCTGAGAACCCTCTATCTTATCTTTGTTAAAGTAATTTGGGTGTGGGACAAAGTGTTTTACAAACTCCCCATATTTTTCATTATATTGCTCTGTTGAGGATACATTAAAATATCTGTTAAAAGCACTGTTTGTAAATATAACACTATCTCCTTCAAAAAGAACAATAAAATCCTCTTGTAAGTTTGATATACTTTTGATTATACCAATTGAAGTTTTATCCATCTAAAACCTCCGAAACTTTTTGCATCTCATTAAACAAGTCTTCTTTTTTATTAAAATATAGAGATGTTTTAACTTTTTCCTCCACTTCAGCAGGAGTAAAATCAAATACCAAGACATAACTGATTATTTTAACTTTATCTTCATTTATCTCACTCCATTCTAAACTCATCTCAGCAACATCACCATCAAGCTCAACTACAACTGCAGGATACAGCCTTGTAAGTTTTGAGAGATCTAGCTCCCCCTTGTTAGTTTGATACAAAAGCATACAACAAACTCCTTATTTAATTTCACCTATATTTTTAGTTTCCACAACCCATCTAAAGTAAAAACCACCTACAATAAAACCTATTCCCATAATAACTGCCACACCTTCAAGTGCAACTCCATTTTTAACTAAATAACCTGTCATAAATGATGTAATAGCAGCAGATACTAAAAACAGCATATCATTATAAGCAACAATTCTACCATAATATTTTTCATCTATATTTTTTTGCAACAACGTATATGTGTACGACCATAATGTTGTTGTAAATAAACCAACAACTAAACTTGCAACTAAAGACAAATAAAAATCCTCCATCATAAATGCCCAGAACCAAAGTGCAAAGCCTTGAAGTATAAAGATATAGATCATCTTTTTATTGTTAGTTAGTCTTCTTAAAAATATGGGTCCTATAATAAGCCCAAATGCCCTTGTCGCATGCAACATACCTAGAGCTAAAGATGCTGCGACTATATCTTTGTAATAATGATCAACCATAAGGGCAACTAAAGCATCAAATGCACTTAAACCTACAAAAGCATGCAGTAGCATTAGATGAACTGCATTGGGATATTTTTTTAGGTAAACAAAAGTATCACCGATCATATCAAGCAGTTTCTCTTTAACTTTTATAACATCAATATCGATTTTTAACTCATATAGCAATAAAAAACCAACTATAAACATAAGTGTATCTAGTATAAAAGCTACCTTTACACCAAAAGAATAAACTACAAATCCACTTAAAGCCATACCTAATGTATAAGATGTTGACCATATGATCGAGTGAAGTTCATTTGCTTTTTGAAGGTCATCCCCCTTTAGTATTTTAGGAAGCAGTGACATCTCAGTTGTAAAGTAAAAACTAGCAGCTGCCATCTTTACAAAGATTAAAAAATATAAAAAATAAAGATCCTCAAGACTGGTTATAAAGATCAGTAAAAAAGTAGCAATTACCTCAAGAGATATCAATATTAACAATAGTTTCTTTGGTCTTACACTATCGATTATAGAGCCAGAAAATGGTGCTTGAATAACTCCAGCTAAAAAATGCAGCATAGCTACAAATGCAACAATTTCTGGATCAGCTTCTAGCTGAATTAAAAGTGTATAGATCGCAACATTACTAAACCACGCACCAAAATAAACCAATAGTTGTATAGTTGATAAGCGTCTAAAAACTCTGTGATCTTTTAAAAGTTGCAAATATTGTTTCATCGATGCAAGATTATCATAACTAAAGTTTACTTTATTTATAAAACTAAAATTTTACACAATAATCATTAAAGTAAAAAAAAAAAATGTCGATTTTATGATTGATAACAATACCATTTTAGTGATGGTATCTAATAAGGAGTACGTCATGGATGGCATAGCAAATGTTGCAAGAACGCAACAATCACAAGTACAAACTGGTAATTCTCAAAACGAGAAATCGCAAGAGATTCAAGCTCAAGCTCAAAAAAAAGATTTAGTTGAGGCTTCTCAAGAGAGATCTACTAAAATAGACTCTAAAGAGCAAGTTGAAAACTTAGTGCAAAAGTTAAACGATGCACTATCACCTATGAAAACTGATCTTAGTTTTGGAGTTGATAAAAATGACATATTTTATGTAGCAGTAAATGATGTTAAAACTGATAGATTGATAAGAAGATTTCCGGCTGAACAAGCTCAAGACTTTTTACCTAAGATGAGAGAAGTAACAGGTATGTTATTTGATACAAAAGGGTAAAAAAACAAACCCTTTTGTGTTTTTTAATAACTTAATTATTTCCATCAATTAAGACGCTAACATTTTTTTAATATCTTTTATTGTATAATCGCCCAAAATATTTTAAATTATAAAGGTTTTTTTGTATGAAAAAAGAGGTTAAAAAAGTAGTTCTAGCATACTCTGGTGGACTTGATACTAGTATAATCCTAAAATGGCTTCAAGAGGAATATAAAGCTGAAGTTATAACGTTTACAGCAGATCTTGGTCAAGGTGAAGAGGTTGAGCCAGCTCGTCAAAAAGCGTTGGACAATGGTATTAAACCTGAAAATATATTCATTTTAGATATACAAGAGGAGTTTGTAAAAGACTATGTGTTTCCTATGTTTAGAGCAAATGCAATATATGAGGGCGAATACCTTCTAGGGACCTCTATTGCAAGACCACTAATAGCAAAAAAACAGATCGAAATAGCTAAAAAAACGGGAGCAGATGCTGTTAGTCATGGTGCTACAGGAAAAGGTAACGATCAAGTAAGATTTGAGTTAGGTTATCTTGGACTAAACCCAGATATCACAGTTATAGCTCCATGGCGTGAATGGGATCTAAACTCACGTGAAAAACTTTTAGCATATGCTAGAGAGCATGGAATTAACATTGATCAAAAGCATGTAGATGCTGATGGTAATCCTACTGAAAGTCCTTACTCTATGGATGCAAATCTACTTCATATATCTTATGAGGGTTTACACTTAGAAGATCCTATGAATGAGCCAGAGGAGTCTATGTGGTTATGGTCAGCTTCACCTGAAGATGCACCAGATAAACCAGAATACATAACAATTGGATATAAAAATGGTGATCCTATCTCTATAAATGGTAAAGAGATGAGCCCAGCTACAATACTTAGAACTCTTAATGAGTATGGAAATAAACACGGGATTGGTAGAATCGACATAGTTGAAAATCGCTTTGTAGGTATGAAAGCTCGTGGATGTTATGAAACTCCAGGTGGGACAATCATGCTTAAAGCTCATCGTGCTATAGAGTCAATAACACTTGATCGTGAAGAGGCTCACTTAAAAGATGAACTTATGCCAAAGTATGCAAAACTTATATATAATGGCTTTTGGTTTGCCCCTGAGAGAGAAGCTCTTCAAGCAGCAATTGACAATACACAACAATATGTACAAGGTAGCGTAAAATTAAAACTTTACAAAGGTAATGTGATCGTAGTTGGACGCGAATCTGATACGTCACTTTACTCAGAAGAACACTCAACCTTTGAAGAGGATGAAGTTTATAATCAAAAAGATGCAGAAGGTTTTATCCGCTTAAATGCTCTTAGAAGAATAATAGCTGGTAAAAAAAGAGGATAGTATGAGCATAGTAAAAATAGATATGAATTCCCCTGAGTTCAAAGAGAGAATGGAAAAAACCATAAAATTTACAGACAAAGTTTGTGAGTCTCGTGGATGGGTGTACAACCCACAAGTTGAAGTAAATGAAGGTGTACAGATGGGTCTTGCTCGTAACAAGATCATGTATAACAAACTTTTTTGTCCATGTTTTATGGTTGAAGAGGTAGATGGAAAGCCACAAAGTGTTGATGGTAGAATTTGTCCATGTAAACCAGCTATTGAAAAAGAGATCCCAGAGGAAGGTAAATGTCACTGTGGGATATTTTGTACACCTGAGTATGCAGCCAAAACAAGAGTTGAGCTTGGTATGGAAGAAGCTGTACACACTCATTCTCGTGGTCTTACAAAAGAGGAATGTGATCTACTTGTAAAACAAGATGAGCTTGATGGTGATGAACTTGAAGCTCTCTTAGAAGCTAGAAATCTTGGCATGATAGAGTTTACACTGATCGATGTTCGTGAACATATGGAATGGCAGATGGGGCATATTAAAGGTGCTGACAAACTTATACCTACAAGTAGTTTTTACCAAGCAGTTGAAAATGCTAATCTGGACAAAGATGCTCATAATATACTTTATTGTCATGTAGGTAGCAGAAGTGCTCATGTAGCTATGATCATGAAAGATATGGGATACAAACACATTGGCAATTTAACTCACGGTATCGTTTCGTATAGCGGAGAGATAGAAAGATAACGTTAACTTCAAATTGCACTAGTGCAATGGGCTTTCTGCCGAAGCTGTCGTAAGACTCTCTGTGAGAAAACCGAGTGTTAATGCAAATCAAATTTTTTTGATTTGCATAGCTCTATGACATTGAAATCTTTTTCGTATACGCATAGAAAAAGATGGTTAAGCAAAATTAAGGAATATTAATGAAAGTACTTTTAATAAAAGATGTAAAAAACCTAGGAAAAGCTGGTGAAGTCAAAGAGGTAAAGCCAGGTTATGGGCAGAACTTTTTAATAAAAAAAGGGTTTGCAAAATCTGCAACTGATGATGTTATAGCCCAACATAAAGCAGATGAACAAAGAAAAGCACAAGAGCTAAAGAATGAGATAGAGCGTCTTAATGATATGGCTAAAAAACTTGACAAACTAGAGATCATAGTGACTAAAAAACTAGGTAAAAATGGTCATCTCTTTGGTGCTGTTACAAAAGATGAAATAGCTCACGCACTAAAGGATCAGCACAATGTTGAGATTGACAAAAAACATATTACTGATAAAACAGCTATAAAGACCATAGGTGAACACGATCTAGATTTTAAACTCGGTCACGGGATCCATGCTACACTTCACGTAGATGTTCAAGGGGAAAACTAATCAATGTTTGATGCTACTACAATACTTGCCTACAAAGGGAAAAACAAAGCAGTCATTGGTGGTGATGGTCAAGTAACTTTTGGAAACTCTGTACTAAAAGGTAACGCAACAAAGATTAGAAAACTTCATAATGGAAAAATTCTAGCAGGTTTTGCAGGAAGTACTGCAGATGCATTTAACCTTTTTGATATGTTTGAAGAGTTTTTAGAAAATAAAAAAGGTGACATTTTAAAAAGTGTGATTGAGTTCTCAAAAGCTTGGAGAAAAGACAAAGTTCTTCGCCGTTTAGAAGCTATGATGATTGTGCTAAACAAAGATCACATCTTTATACTTACTGGGAATGGGGATGTTGTTGAGCCAGAAGATGGAGAGATTGCATCTATTGGAAGTGGTGGAAACTTTGCCATCTCAGCTGCTCGTGCACTAAAAAAGCACAGTTCACTAGATGATGAAGAGCTTGTAAAAGA
>JBEPWC010000111.1:0-6604 GCA_041642615.1 Sulfurimonas sp.
ATACCATAAAGTCCTGCAAGCTGTTTACCTTTAAAGATCTCACCCTCCATCTTCATGTTTGTATTAACCTCCATGATCTTTTTAAGCTCTTCTGGTTCAATAGCTACTTTTGTACCCTCTAGTATTGCAATACCTGCATCTATGATACACCCATCACCTAGAGGTATACCACAAACAGAGTTTGCACCTAAAAGGCAGTTTTTACCGATCGAGATAGGGTTCCCATCAGTTCCACTTAGAACACCAAGGATCGAAGCTCCACCGCCAACATCACTTCCATCGCCTACAATAGCAGATGATGATATACGACCCTCTACCATACTAACACCAGTTGTACCAGCGTTGAAGTTGATGTATGAAGCACCTGGCATTACAGTAGTTCCAGCTGCAAGTTGAGCACCAAAGCGAACCTTTGTAGTATCTAGTATACGAGTATTGTCTGCTGGGATAATGTGTTGCAGGAATCTTGGGAATTTATCTACAAAATCTATGTGAGGGTAGTTGTTTGATAGTTTTAGTTCTATCTCAAACTCTCTTAAATAATCAAGCTCAATCGGTTGACCTTGACTCCACGCTACATTTGGAAGTGCACCAAAAGCACCATCAAGACAGATCTCACGCAAACCAACTTTTGCTTGAGATATAGCATAAAGTTTTAAGTATGCTGCTTCAACACTTTTAACAGGTGCGTCTTCAAATATAAAAGTAACTTTATACTCACCCTCAATCATACCGTTATCTATTAGCTGTGAGTAGAGTGCAGATATAACCTGAATATTTTTGTGTGCATCACCATACGCTTCATCTGAAAATGGTGTAAATGCGTTTAAACAAGACTTTAAAAAATCTAAGTTTATATTACAAACAACTTCACTTTGAGAAAAATCTACGTTTACACCTTGTTCTGATAGTGCTTTTATAAAAATAGCAGCACTTCCAAAGTTCTCATCCCAGTTGATTATAGGGTATGTAGCTTGAAGACTTTTGTCAACATTTAGTTGCCCAAGGTCTACTCTAGCGACACCAAAAGCTAAAGGATCTCTGTAGCCATCTGTTTTTTTGATATCTTCAATTAATGCCTTAAATGCATCTGCAGATTGGATTGTTTCCATTGTTAATTCTCACCTTATTAAATATTTTTGAAATTATATTCAAACTTTACTAATAAGATTTTTTATATACTTTTACTCTTACTAATAAAAGAGTTTTATTTCTGCATAGATGTATTGAGATTTTAAAAAACAACGACTATATAGCTGCAAAACAGCATATAAAGAAAGGTGCTGATGTAAACGAGAAAAATGAAAATGGAGAATCAGTTTTAGCTACAGCGATAAGACACCACTGCGATCAAGAACTTTTAGAGTTTTTAATAAAAAATAAAGCTGATATATATGATCACGATACAGAGGGTGTAAGTATTTTTGATATGGCTATTACTTATAACAATATTTTTATGTTTAATCATATAGTTAAATTTGGTATAGATGTAAATAAAACAGATAGAAAGAGTGGTTTTACACCTCTTATGTGTGCATCTTGTTATGGAAGGGTTGAGATAGCAAAACAGCTTTTAAAATATGGAGCAGATAAAAACACTTTAGATTCACGTGGCTTTTCAGCACTTGATTTTGCAAGAAAGATGAATAAAAAAAGCGTTTTAGAGGTTTTAGGACATAATGATAAACTCCCTGAAAATAGGAGTTATACTAAATAATATTAATCGAAAAATTTTCCCTGTTTTTCATTGTCTAGCGGTTTTCTTTTCTCCTTTGTCAGCCACTCCTGTAAAAGTGCCTCAACAACTTTACTAAGGCTCATTTTATATCTATTTCTAGAATAAGTCATCGCATCATCCCATGTTTTTTTGTCTATTAATAGGCTTCTAGTTACTTCATTTTTTGGTTGCATTAACTTCCTTTTATTTACTATATAATAAACTATATAGTAATAAAAATTATCTTTAAAGTCAATTCAAAGGTGTTATTTGTATAATTTATGCAAAAAAGAAAAGATACAAAAATGGCAAACAATATATATATAGCAAAACAACCTATTTTAGATAAAGATTCAGATGTATTTGCTTATGAACTTCTTTACAGAGATACAATGGATACATCAAACATAAAAAATAGAAAAAGAGCAACAGTCTCAGTGCTTAGTTCTGTGCTTAACAAATTTGGTGTAGACAACTTGATCTCTAATCATAAAGCTTTTATAAAAGCAGATGAAGAGTTTATAATGCATAGTGTACTTAGTACTATCCCAAAAGAGTATTTTATTTTTTCTCTTCAATTTGAAACTAAGCCAAGTGATAAAGTGAAAAAAAAGATAGCAAAGCTTCACGATGATGGCTACATTTTTGCTGTTAATGATGCTATTTTAGATGAAAGTATTATGGAGATATATAGGGATATAATGGAGTATATATCATATATAAAAGTTGATGTAAATACACCAAGGGAAAACCTCTCTTTACTTGATGGCTTAGATATAGAGGTTATATCTACAAAAGTTGAAGATATTGAAAAAGAGAAAAAGGCTATTGAGATGGGTTCACAATACCTTCAAGGTTTTTTCTTCTGTAAACCATCTGTACAAAAACAAGAAAAGATCGACCCTGAACTAGAAAATATTATAAGGTTATGCAACAAGATCATGCAAGATTGTAGCGTTGATGAGCTTGTAGAGGAGTTTGAGAGAAGCCCAGTTGTCTCTATGCAGCTCTTAAAGTTTATAAACTCTGGTTTATTTCATTTTAGACAAAAGCTCTCATCGATCAAGCAGGTTGTCACACTTGTTGGAAAAACAAAACTAACACAGTGGTTAATGCTTATGATCTACTCAGCCCCAAGAGGTGAGGGGATTGCTAATGAGTTATTGTTTGAAAGAGTTAAAAATAGGACCTACATAATGCATGAGGTTGCAAAAAATATAGACAAAAGCATAGTCTCAAATGCTTATTTTGTTGGTGTTATATCGCTAATGGACACACTCTTTAGCGTAAGTAAAAGGACACTTATGCGTGAATTAAACGTAGATAGAGACATAAAAGAAGCTATACTTAGAAAAGATGGAGTACTGGGTGAGATTTACAAGTTTGTTCTTGCCTTAGAAGAGTTTGATGAAAAGCATATAGATGGTTTTGTAGAAAAATACAAAATATCTAAAGAGGCACTAGAAGATATAACTCTTAGTGCGTCTATGAAACATCCAGCAATCTAACAAAGTTTTTATAACTGTCAACTATCTGTTGATTTTTTGTACTTTGTATATAAAACTCTATGGCTTTTTTGCCAAGTCTTGGTATTTCGTTTTTAACAGCCCAGCTGCTAACCGTTCCTTCTGGGACCTCAAGTATATTTGCTAGTGCTTTTTGGGTTATTCCAAGCTCTTTGCAGACCTCTTTTACCACATTGTTTTTATTTTGGGTAGTTTTGTTTTTGTGTTTAAGATTTTTTTTCTGAATTAAGTTGTTTTCGTACTTGATTGGGGTCTCTATCTCTATTGGTATTTCTGAGTTTTTAGAGATCCATTCAAGGACATCGTTTGAGTTTAGTAGCCAATCTCTTGAATGTAGAGAAACTACGATATCATCAACAAATTTTTCTGCATTTTCTCTTGCGATCTCTGGATTACTAACTTGACGAAGTATTGCGTATGCTAGTTGTAAAGAAGCAGAACCTTTTACACCCCAATCATAACCATTTTTTGATTTAGGATACTCCTCAAATCTGCTTGGAAGCTCAAGCTCCCCGTAAGTAACATATCTTCCGCCCAAAAGTGCTTTATGTCCTTTAAATACATGGTTGCTTCTTTTAAATGTCATATTTTCCTCTTATATTTTAAATGTATAGTTGTTACGCTTTTTGGTAACTTTTTTGTTAGTAGATATTTTAAATCTATAAAAAGCATATATGGACATACTCAGCAATAATAATACCAATAACCAAACTAACATAAGATATTTCCTTGAGTTTTCGATCTTTAAACTATATCGGCACTAACATCTATATCATTAACTTTGGTGTAGATGGGGTGTATTTTTTGGTATCATTACAAAAATATTTTACAAAAGGTATATGATGTCTTACACACAAAAACTCCAAGAGCTTTTAACAAAGCAAGTTATTCCAGATATAGATGATGCGTTAGATGAGATTTTTGAGCAGATTGCAGATGAAAAAAACGCAAATGATGAGCAAAGAGAAGAGATCGAAGAGCTTCGTGAATTTAAATCTGATCTTAAAGATCTACTTGATGATATAAATAGTGGGGAGATTGAAGATGAAGAGTGTCAAGAGATCTACAAAGAGATAATAGAGGCTCAACAAGGTGCTATAGAGGAGGAGTAAAACACCCTCACTATAGCTTAGATAAAATAAATGCTTGCATATCTGAAACTATATCTTCAATAGACCTTTCTCCATCAATAACCTTTAGCATATTTTTTTGCTTATAAAACTCTTGTATACTTTTAAGTGGCTCTTTATAAACCCTCATGCGGTTGTTAAAAACTTCATTGTTATCATCAGCTCCACGTGCACGTCCTAAAACTCTATCTCGAGCTACATCTTCGCTAACTCTTACCTCAATAACATTTTGAAGACTAACACCACTTTCATCTTTTAAAAAACTATCAAGTGAGTTCATCTGCTCAACACTTCTAGGGTAGCCATCTATTATAACCACATCGCTTGGAGCATTTTTGATCGCACCTACTATAGTCTCTATAGCTATCTCAATAGGAACGATCTCACCTTTTGAGATAAAAGAGTCTATAAGTTTTCCACGCTCACTTTTACTAGCAACTTCCCCGCGGAACATATCTCCAGCAGAGTAGTGAGTTATGTGATCATTTTTTTTGGCTATCAACTGAGCGTCGGTAGTTTTACCACTACCGGGTGCTCCAATAATCAAAAAAAGTTTTTTCATTATTTTTTAGGCTCACGCAGACGGATATGAAGATCTCTTAGTTGAGAGTTATCAACAGGGCTTGGTGCATCTGTTAGTACACAAGAAGCTTTTTGAGTTTTAGGAAACGCGATAACATCACGTATGCTTGATTTTTTACTAATTAACATCATCATTCTGTCAAAGCCCATAGCAAATCCACCATGTGGGGGTGCTCCAAACTTAAGTGCATCTAGTAAGAAACCAAACTTCTCCTCAGCTTCTTCTTCCTCTATACCAAGAAGCTTGAAAATCTCCTCTAGAACTTCCTCATTATGTATACGGATAGATCCACCACCAAGCTCAGTACCATTAAGCACTATGTCGTATGCGATCGATTCTATCTCTTCAATATCGTCTTTGTCGGTATCTACAGGTTGAGTAAATGGATGGTGAAGTGCTTTTACGCGACCATCTTCAACCTCAAACATTGGAAAGTCTACTACCCAAACAAACTCATATTTGTCTGGATCAACAAGGTTCATCTTTTCATGCTCAGCTATAAAGATTCTAAAACGACCCATGTAATCCCAAACAAGTTTCTTCTCACCAGCACCAAAGAAAACAACATCTCCAACTTCAAGCTCAGTTCTATCTATAATAGCTTGGATATCCTCCTCGCTAAAGAATTTGATAAGTGGACCTTTTAGCCCATCCTCTTTCATCTGAAAATACCCAAGACCGCTAGCTCCAAACTTTCTTACATAGTCTTCAAAGCTTTTCATCTCTCTTTTTGAAAACACAAGATCAGCCCCAGGAACTTTAAGAGCTTTGATACGGTTTTTGTGCGGTTGTGCTGCTATTTTAGAAAAGATCTCATTATCACATCTTTCAAAAATATCTATAACATCTACCATTTTTAAGTCGTATCTTAGATCTGGTTTGTCTGATCCATACCACTCCATAGCATCATGATACTTAATACGGTTAAATGGTGCTTTAACCTCTATGTTACAAGCTTTAAACATGCCCTCAAGTAGATCTTCTGCAACTTTGATCACATCTTCTTGATCACAAAAACTCATCTCAACATCTATTTGAGTAAATTCAGGTTGACGATCAGCACGCAAGTCCTCATCACGAAAACACTTAGCTATTTGGAAGTATCTATCAAATCCACCAACCATTAAAAGTTGTTTAAAAAGCTGTGGAGATTGTGGAAGTGCGTAAAACTCACCATCGTGAACACGAGATGGAACCAGATAGTCTCTTGCGCCCTCTGGAGTTGATTTTGTAAGGATTGGAGTTTCAACCTCTAAAAAACCGTTTGCATCTAAAACGTTTCTAGCTGCGATCGCAGCTTTTGAGCGAAGGCGAAAAGCCTCATACATCGATGGATCACGAAGCTCTAAATATCTGTATTTTAACTTCACCTCTTCACTTACATTATCATCACCAAGTGTAAAAGGCATAGGTTTTGCCCTGTTTTCTATCTTAAGATCAGTTACAACTATCTCTATAGCCCCTGTTTTTAGTCTAGGATTAACCAAGCCTTCACCACGGTGACGAACCTTACCTTTTGCGATCAATACAAATTCATCGCGAACTTTGTCTGCTACTTCGTGAGCCTGCTTAGAATCCTCCGGATCACAAGTAAGCTGAATAAGACCAGTTTTATCTCTTAAATCAATAAAAATAATACCACCATGAT
>JBEPWC010000112.1:0-6444 GCA_041642615.1 Sulfurimonas sp.
ATCTTTAACTCGCCACTTTTTTGAAGAAAAGGGCTTTTTAGAGGTTGAAACTCCTATGATGCACCCTATTGCTGGTGGAGCTAACGCAAAACCTTTTGTAACACACCACAATGCACTAGGGATCGATAGATATTTAAGAATAGCACCTGAGCTTTACTTAAAACGCCTAATAGTTGGTGGGTTTGAAGCTGTATTTGAGATCAACCGTAACTTTAGAAATGAGGGGATGGATGCTACGCACAACCCTGAGTTTACATCGATCGAGTTTTACTGGGCATACAAAACATATAAAGATCTTATTGAGATCACAAAAGAGTATTTTCAGTACCTTTTTGAACATTTAGATCTTCCAACAATCCTACCTTATGCCGACATGGAAGTAAACTTTAGTAACTTTAGTGAGATCCCTCTTATTGAGTCACTAACAAAGATCGGTGGAGTCCCTGCCGATGTTGTAAATGACAAAGAAAAAATTCTTAAATATTTAAGAGACAAAAAACTTGATGCAGATGAAAACATGACACTAGGTTATTTACAGGGTGAACTTTTTGATGAGTTTGTTGAAGAAAAATTGATCGATCCAACTTTTATAACTGAGTACCCAGTTGATCTCTCACCACTTGCTAGAAGAAGTGATGATAATCCTGAGATAACGGAGAGGTTTGAGCTATTTATTGCAGGTCGTGAGATCGCAAATGCATTTAGTGAGCTTAACGATCCAGTTGATCAGCATGAGCGTTTTGTTGCTCAAGGTGAAGCTAAGGAGGGTGGAGATGATGAAGCTCATGAGATGGATATGGATTTTGTTGATGCCCTTAGCTATGGTATGGCACCAACTGCGGGTCAAGGTATTGGGATCGACAGACTTGTGATGCTTCTTACAAATGAGCATAGCATCCGTGATGTACTACTTTTTCCAGCTATGAAGCCACTCTCAGATAACACTTCCTCAGAAGAAGATAAAGAGGATTAATCCTTTTATGATCTGCTAAAATAATGGAAAATATTTACAAGCAGTACTACTCAAAACTTTTCTCTTTTGTAAACTCAAAAGTTAAAAATCCAGAGGATACAAAAGATATCCTCTCTGAGGTTTTTATAAAAATATATAAAAATATCGATAAATTAGACTCAGATGAGAAACTAACTTCTTGGATATATACGATCACTAAAAATACAGTTATAGACTTCTATAGGAAAAACTCAAAGGATCAAAACAACATAGAGTTTGATGAGCAATTTTTCTTTAAGGAGACTCAAAACAATGATGCTACAGATGAACTATCTTCTTGCATAGAACCTATCATAAACTCACTCTCACCTAAATACTCTAAAGCCCTTTATCTCTCAGAGATAAAAGAGTTAAAACAAAAAGAGATAGCTCAAATGCTAGAACTAACTCCAAATAATGTAAAAACAATAATCCATAGAGGTAAAAAACAGATACAAGAGAAACTCCTCAAGTGTTGTAATTACGAGTTTGATAAGTTTGGAAACATAATAGACTTCGATATAAAAGATAAAAACTGCAACTTTTGTTAAAAAATGAAACCTTTTTCTAAAGAATCCGTTTTATGTTTTAGAGAGTAAATTCTCAAAAAAATTTTAGGAAAGATTATGAACTTTACAAAAGATCAAAAAAGAGAAGCTATAGCTAAAAACTATGCAAAAATAGGATCAGATGATCAAAATTGTGGTTGCAATATTAGTGGGTGTTGTAGTAGTGGTGATGAAATCTCACTAAATTTAGGCTACTCAAAAGATCAGTTAGACTCAATACCAAAAGGAGCTGATAAAGGCTTAGGATGTGGAAACCCTACAGCTATAGCTTCACTTAAAAAAGGTGAGGTAGTACTAGACCTTGGTAGTGGTGCTGGGCTTGATTGTTTTTTGGCTTCAAAAGAGGTTGGAGATGATGGAGAAGTTATAGGTGTAGATATGACAAGAGAGATGATCCAAAAAGCAAGATCAAACAAAGAGGAGTATGGATATAAAAATGTTGATTTTAGACTAGGTGAGATCGAAAATCTGCCAGTTGCCAACGATTATGTAGATGTGATCATATCAAACTGTGTAATTAACTTATCTTTAGATAAACAAAGGGTGCTTGATGAGGCTTATAGGGTTCTAAAGAGTGGTGGTAGGCTTGCTGTATCTGATATTGTTTTAACAAAACAGATCCCATCACATATGATAACAATCGATAGTTACGGGGCTTGTATAGCTGGTGCTAGTTTTATAGATGACTTAGAATTACTCCTAAAAAGCTCTGGTTTTAAAAACATAAAGATCACACCTAAGAGTCAGAGCAAAGAGTTTTTAAAAGAGTGGTCAAAAAACATTGAAAACTATATAGTATCTGCGAATATTGAGGCATTTAAGTAGAAAACTCTATTCAGTCAATTATTATCATTTTTTTTGTATAATCGCGACATTTAAATTACAAGGAATTTGTAACATGAGTTTTTTACAAGAATTTGATAAAGAGATTTTCGATTTATGCGAAAAAGAGCTAGAGAGACAAACTGACCACTTAGAGATGATCGCATCTGAGAACTTTACACTACCTGCTGTGATGGAGACTATGGGGAGTGTATTTACAAACAAGTATGCTGAGGGTTATCCAGGTAAGCGTTACTATGGTGGTTGTGAGTATGCTGATGGTGTTGAACAGTTAGCAATAGATCGTGCATGTGAGCTTTTTGGTTGTAAATATGCAAACGTTCAACCACACTCTGGTAGTCAAGCAAATGGTGCAGTTTATGCAGCACTACTTAAAGCTGGTGATAAACTTTTAGGAATGGATCTAAGCCACGGTGGTCACTTAACTCATGGTTCAAAACCTTCATTTTCTGGTAAAAACTACCACTCGTTTACATACGGTGTGGAACTAGATGGTCGTATCAACTACGATAGAGTTTTAGATATTGCTAAGATCACTCAGCCAAAAATTATCGTTTGTGGAGCTTCTGCTTATGCACGTGAGATCGACTTTAAAAAGTTTCGTGAGATCGCAGACGCGGTTGGAGCAATTTTATTTGCTGATATTGCTCATATTGCAGGTTTGGTAGCTGCTGGTGAACACCCTAGCCCATTCCCTCATGCTCATGTTGTAACAACAACTACACATAAAACCTTAGCAGGTCCTCGTGGTGGTATGATCATGACAGATGATGAAGATATTGCCAAAAAAATCAACTCTGCAATCTTCCCTGCTCTTCAGGGTGGACCTTTAGTTCACGTGATCGCTGCTAAAGCGGTTGGTTTTAAACACAACCTCTCACCTGAGTGGAAAGAGTATGCAAAACAAGTAAAAGCAAATGCAAAAGTATTAGCAGATGTGCTTATAAAACGTGGTTATGATGTAGTGAGTGATGGAACAGACAACCACTTGGTATTAGTCTCTTTTGTGGGTCGTGAGATCAGCGGTAAAGATGCAGATGAGGCACTAGGAAATGCGGGGATCACTGTAAACAAAAACACAGTTCCAGGTGAGACAAGAAGCCCATTTGTAACTTCAGGTATCCGTGTTGGAAGTCCAGCTCTGACGTCTCGTGGTATGAAAGAGAAAGAGTTTGAGATCATTGCAAGTAAGATGGCTGATGTACTTGATGATATAAATAACACTGAATTACAAGTTAAAATAAAAGAGGAGCTAAAAGAACTTGCTCAAAACTTTGTAATATACAACCAATCAACTTATTAACACTGAACTTAAAAAGGGAAAAATTTATATGACTGCAATGGATATGAAACTCATCAAGATGATTACAGATCACTACTGGGAAAAGAGTGATACTGTAGTTGATAAGATCTCTTACAAAGGGCGAACTTTTTACAACAAGTTTAAAAAAGTAAATTCTCCTCTAAACACACAAGTGATAAACAAACACCTAAAAGGTGAGATCACAGTAGCTCATTCGCTGGTAAACTCTCGCGGTAAAGTAGAAAACATTGTGATCGACTATAATGGGCGTGATCCTGAACGTTTTTACCATAAGGCACAACTTTTGCTACGTGAAGAGGGATACATTAATTTTACAGCGTATAAAACAAAAACAGAGGGACACCTTCATGTCTACATACATAAAGGCCACACCACTTTACAAGAGGCTATACAACTTGGTAAAATGATTAGTATGAAACTAGCAGCTAAACAACCAAAGCAGTGGCGTATGTTTCCAAACAACGACATGCCAGAGGAGTACAACATACTAACTCTGCCTTATGAGGTATATGCAAAAGAGCGTGGAGCATCTTGGTCTAAGCATATGTGAGAAAGCGTAAAAACGGGGATTACTTCTCGTTTTACGCTTTGGAATCAAGGTCGATGTACGAAGCACCGACTGCGAAGGAAAAGTTATACACAACTTGAAAACTAGGAGTTTTAAAAATGGAAGAGAACAACGAACTTAATGATATTATCTTAAACAAGGACAACGGTTCTAGCTCAAATAAAAAGATTATATTAGCAGTAGCTACACTTGGTGTTGTGCTTATTATTGTTATTATGCTGATGAACACAATCAACTCCAATGATGGTGAGAACCTTCCAAAACCGGTTCCACTTCCAGCGCCACAAAGTATTGCTGAAAAATCCGATGATGGTACTCCTAAGGAAGAGGCTTTATTTGAAGAGGTTGAAGTTATCCAAGAAGAGAGTATTGATGAGAAGAACCTTGAGCAAATAGCACAAAAACTAAAACAAGAAAGTATAAGTGAACAGACCCAACAAAACACTAGTAAACCTGAACCAAAAGCTGAGCCAAAACCTAAGCAAGCTACAGAACCGGCTGTAAAAGAGACTCCTAAACCTGCACCAAAAACAACAGGTAAAGAGTACTATGTTCAAGTTGGATCTTTTTCTAAATACAAACCTAATAAAAAGTTTTTAAAGTCGATCACGAGTAAAGGTTATAAATATGAGTTTCATAAGGTTGGTTCACTTAACAAAGTTCTAGTAGGACCATTTGCAAATGAAAAAGAAGCTAGAAGTGCACTAAGAACTATAAGAAGCTCCATAGAAGCCGGTGCATTTTTAACTAGAAAATAAAATGATATATTCAAAAAAATTTACACAAGATATGCTTGCACCCATAGCGGTGTATGACAAACTAAAAGCACTCTACAAAGATGAAGTAAGCTACCTTTTTGAGAGTGCCGGTCAAAGTGGTGGGAACTACAGTTTTATAGCTATTGGAGCTCGTGAGAGACTACAATATATAGATGAAAAAACTATATATACAGATAAAGATGGCAATAAGCAAACTAAAGATGAAAACCCATTTGATTTTTTAAAAACCTACTATAAAAATATTGATACAAAAGAGTATAAAAAAGCAACAACTGAGCTAAAGATCGGTTATGTAGATGGTTTTATAGGTTTTATTGGTTACGATATGGTTAAAGTGTTTGAACCAAAACTACATCTGGCTATGGATAACTTAGTAGATGAACTAAACACACCAGATCTTGATTTAATTCTGCCAAAACTCGTACTTGTATATTCACACAAAGATCATGAGATCACACTAGTTTCAACTCTTAAAGAGTATTCAGATGAGTTTGAAAAAATAGAATCTGAGTTAAAATCACCTACTAAGTTTATTGAGATGGTTAAAAATGTTGGGGATCACAAGGGAGTGTTTGCCCACTCTAAAGAGAAATTTTTTAAGATGATAGATGATTCTAAAGAGATGATCAAAAGTGGTGATGTTTTTCAGATCCTTATGACAAACCGCTTTACAAGAAAGATCAAAGTTGATCCGTTTAGTTTTTACCGAATTTTACGTACAAAAAACCCATCTCCATATATGTTTTTAATGGAGTATGAAGAGTTTAGCATAGTTGGAAGCTCACCTGAGGTTATGGTTAGACTAAATGAAGGGGAACTTCTTCTTCGCCCAATAGCAGGTACAAGAAAGCGTGGAGCTACAAAACAGCGTGATCGTGAGCTTGAAGAGGAGCTATTAGCTGATCCAAAAGAGTTAGCAGAGCATCTTATGCTAATCGATTTAGGTCGAAACGATGTTGGTCGTGTTGCAAAAACTGGAAGTGTAAAAGTTGAAGATATGATGCATATAGAGAGGTTCTCTCACGTTATGCACATTGTTTCAGATGTAGTAGCAGAGCTAGCTGAAGATAAAGATATGTTTGATCTTTTTATGGCTACCTTTACAGCAGGAACCATGACAGGGGCTCCAAAGATCCGTGCAATGGAGCTGATAGCTGAGTATGAGGGGATTAAACGTGGCTTTTACAGCGGAAGTGTTGGTTACTTTGGTTTTGATGGCAACATGGACACAGCGATCACTATTAGAACGGCTATGGTTAAAGAGGATAAAGTTGTTCTTCAAGCTGGAGCTGGAGTTGTAGCAGATAGTGTAAATGAGCTTGAATACCTAGAGGTTAGAAATAAACTAGGTGCACTTGTACACTCATTAG
>JBEPWC010000113.1:0-4505 GCA_041642615.1 Sulfurimonas sp.
ACAAAAGATAGATATGATTTTTCGTTTAAACCACAAGCTTGTAGTGAGTGTAAAGCAAAGTGTTGTAGAGGTGAGAGTGGATATATATATGTAACAAAAGCTGAAGCTACTGCAATTTGCGAGCATCTAGATATTGAGATGAGAGAGTTTGTAGAGAATTATCTTTTTAAAAAGGGTTATAAGTACTCCATAAAAGAAAGAGTTGTAGGGGATGAGCATGAGTGTGTCTTTTATGATGAGAAGATCAACGGATGTAGTATATATGAAGCAAGACCTACACAGTGCAGGACTTTTCCTTTTTGGGATCATTATAAAACTAGAGTTGATGAGTTAAAGTCTGAGTGTCCAGGTGTAGTTGATGTATAGAACTTTATATGTTTTAATTTTTGTTGTCGTTTTTTCTGGTTGTAGCGGGATCTCAGTCGATAGTGTAAAACCTAACGAGAAAGCCTTTGAGCAAGAAGATGTATACATAATGTTAGCTCTAAGAGCAGAGCAGTTAAAAGACTACAACAAAGCCTCACATATATTTAACACACTTTATGATCGTTCATCAAAAAAAGAGTATCTGTATAGATCTTTGCAGAACGACTTACAGATTAAAAACTATACTAGAGTTATCAAAAGGGTAGATGACATCTTAGAGGGTAGTTTTGATGATTTAGAACTTATTCGTATGAAAGTTCTAGCACTTTTAAGGCTAAAAAACTTAAACGAAGCAAAAAATATAGCGATACAGCTTGTGAAAGTTTCACAAAGCATAGATGATTATATACTAGTAAGTGAGATCTATGTAAAGCTCTCAAAGTATAAAACAGCCCTAAAGTATTTAGAGGGTGCTTACACTAAAGATTATAATGAGAAGATTTTAGATAAAATTGCAGTTATTCTTTATGTAAACATGGAGAGAAAAAAAGATGCTATAGCATACCTTGAAACCCATGCTAAGGTTCATGGTTGCTCTAAGATCATATGTAATAGACTTTTGAGTATCTACAGTAATGAAAACAATATAGACGCACTTTTAAGGATCTATCTAAAACTTTATGAGATCGACAAAAATGAAAAAATAGCCGAAAAAATCACTCAGATATATGGCTATACAAAAGATTATCTAAGTCTTATCTCTTTTTTAGAAAAAAACAAAAACGATGATGAACTTTTGCTTCAGATGTATATGCAATCTAGAAGCTATAAAAAAGCAGCACCTCTAGCACTAAGACTTTATGAGAAAACAGGTGATATTGCTTATCTTGGACAGAGTGCTATATTTGAATATGAAAGTGCAGAAAATAAAAATGATCCAAAGATGCATAAAAGTGTAGTAAAAAAGCTAAAAAAAGTGATCTCACTAAAACCAAAAGCTCTTTACTATAATTATCTTGGTTACCTTTTGATTGATCACTCCATAGACGTTGAGTCTGGAATAGATTATGTGCAAAAAGCTTTGGACATTGAGCCAGGGTCTGTATACTACTTAGATTCAAAAGCATGGGGCTTCTATAAACTAGGAAAGTGTAAAAAAGCGTATGAGATCATGAAGAAGATTGTTAAGATGGATGGTGGTGATGAAAAAGAGGTGCAAGAGCATTATCAGATGATAAAAAAATGTATAAAAACTAAGAAAGGCAATAAGTGATATTAGACGATATTATAAAAAAAACAAAAGAGGATTTAGAGAAAAGACAAAAGGAGTTTTCACTTGATTGGCTAGGTAGATCATTGGCATTTAATGCGAGACAACCACGTGATGTGATCCCTTACCTAAAAGCAACTGAAGAGGACCCTTATAGAATCATCTCAGAGGTTAAAAAAGCTTCGCCATCAAAAGGTGTGATCCGTGAAGATTTTGATCCTTTTGCTATAGCACAAAGCTATGAAAAAGGTGGTGCTAGTGCTATCTCTGTCCTAACAGAACCACATTTTTTTCAAGGTGATCTAGAGTATCTAGCTGGAATTAGAAGATATGTAAGTATCCCACTACTTAGAAAAGATTTTATAGTATCAAAGTATCAAATACTTGAAGCTTTAGTTTATGGGGCTGACTTTATCTTGCTTATAGCTGCAGCACTTAGCAAGGGTGAGTTAAAAGAGCTTTTAAACTATGCAAGACACCTTGGTATGGAGGCTTTGGTTGAGGTTCATGATAAGCCAGATCTTGTAAAAGCTATGTATGCTGGTAGTGATATTATAGGTATAAACCATAGAAATCTTCAAACATTTGAAATGGATATGAATCTAAGTTACGATCTGATTCCACTTATTCCAAACTCTAAGATCATAGTAGCTGAGAGTGGCATATATGAACATGGTCAGTTAGAAGACCTTAGTAAAGCAGGTGTTGATGCATTTTTAGTAGGTGAATCATTGATGCGTCAAGATGATGAGGAAGAAGCTCTTAGAAAACTAAAATATGGAGTTCCTCGGGTCAAGCCCGAGGATGACGGTTAGGGTCAAGAGTGAAGATTACACTGTGTCATTCCCAGCTTGACTGGGAATCTCTTTTTATCCAAGTAGTTCTTTCACGCACTCGTTTATACGTTTTCCATCAGCACGACCTGAAAGCTCTTTTGAAGCATTTCCCATAACTTTACCCATATCTTTCATGCTGCTTGCTCCAACACTTTCTATGATCTTTTTAAGTGCATCACTTAACTCTTCATCACTAAGTTGTTTTGGAAGGTAGACCTCATAAACATCTATTTCACTCTGTTCTTTGTCTGCTAAGTCTTGACGATCTGCATTTTTGTACTGATCTATTGAGTCATTTCTGCTTTTTACCTGCTTTTGTATGATCTTGATTACATCATCATCACTTAACTCTTTTCTCTCATCAACTTCTATCTGTTTAAATGCTGATGTTAAAAGACGTAGGGCATCTCTTTTTTGTACATCTTTTTTCTTCATCGCTTCTTTTAGATCGTTGTTTATTTTCTCTCTTAAACTCATAAATATCCTTTGGAACTATTATTGCTAGAATTATAGCAAATATAAAGATATAAAAGAGAACATATGATTAGACGCTGCTTAAGTTTTATTATGCCCATATACGCTGTAGTTTTACTAAGTGGATGTACAGCTGGTTTAACAGAGCCTGAGATAGACTTTGAACCACCAAAATATGTAGAACAGATGCCTCCAAAAGATGATAAACAGGAGTTCGCATCTACTGGGAGCATCTTTGGAAAAGGTGATAATCCTCTGTTTTCAGATCATAAAGCTATGCATGTAAACGACATAGTTACTATAGAGATTACAGAAGAAGCAGCAGCTACAAGTAATGGATCAAAAGATCTAAGTAAGGATGATGCATCTAACTTAGGTGGTGGAATCTTTGCTTCAGCTGGTGGAAGCGATACAGTGAGCAAGTATACTGGAAAATTAAATGGAATATCAAACGTAGGTTTTAACTCTGGATCAAACAGTGCTTTTAGTAGTTCTGGCAGTGCGTCAAAAGATGCATCTTTTATAACTACAATATCAGCAAGGGTTGTAAAAGTTATGCAAAATGGTAATTATTTTATCCATGGAAAGCGTGAGATCTTGGTAGATGAACAAAAGCAGATCATACAGATAAGCGGTGTAATTCGTCCATACGATATAGACCAAGACAATACTATAAGTTCACTCAAGGTTAGTGATGCAAAAATATTATATAAAACTCAAGGAGATGTAGAACGTGCAACACAACAAGGGTGGGGTACAAAAGCTGTCCAAGCAGTTTGGCCTTTTTAGTTTAACATTAGCTCTAAGTTCAACACTTTTAAGTGCTGGTTCGTTTGAGAACTTTAAACGTTCTCAGTCTCAAAGCTTTCAAGAGTACAAAGATGAAAGAGATGCAAAGTTCAATAAGTTTCTAAAAGAGCAATGGAAAGCGTACAATGTTCAAAAAGGTGTAATGCTTTATGAGAAACCAAAACCTAAAAAAATACCTAAAACTTCCCCTAGTGAGTTCAAAAAAGTAGGTCCATTGGTAAATGTAGATCTCCCTGTAAAACCTAAAAAACAACCAACAAAAGAGCAGCCCCAAGAAGAGAAGATAATTGTCAAAGTTGAAACGAAAAAAGATATAGAGTTTAATTTTTTTGGAACACAGTTAGGATTTAATATTTCAAAAGGTATTAAAGATGCTAATTTTTATCCAACAAACCAAAAAGGTATAGCAAGCTATTTTGACAAAGTAGCTTCTAGTGAGTATGAGTATCTTGTAGATGAGATACAAAAGATCAAAAAAGATCTAAACCTAAATGACTGGGGTGTCTACCTTTTGGTGCATAAGTTCTCACAACAGATATATAAAAACGATGACAACTCAAAACTTTTAGCATGGTTTATGTTTAGTAAGTTAGGTTATGCTGTAAAAGTTGGGTTGACAAATAGACATATAGTTTTGTTGCATTATTCAGACAAGACTATATACTCAACTCCAAGTTTTAACTTTGGAGTAAATAACTACTTCCGAAAAATGACACAGACATATAATAATGAGACCGGAGAGGTAGATA
>JBEPWC010000113.1:4515-6348 GCA_041642615.1 Sulfurimonas sp.
GCTCTTCCGATCTTACTCTTATGAGCAAAATTACCCAGGAAGTGACAAACCACTAGATCTGTCTCTAGATTCACTTCCAAACTTTGTAAAGCAACTTAAAACAAAAGAGATAGGTTTTTCAAGTAAAGGGGAAGAGTTTAAAGTGCCAGTTGAGTACAATCAAAATCTGATCGACTTTATGGCTACATACCCACAAGCTGATTATGATACTTTTTTTAACGCACCTATGGAGGATGAGACCTACGCTAAACTAGCTAAGTCTATGAAAAGATACATAGATGGTAAAAAAATGAATGATGCACTTAATTTTGTTTTGCATTTTGTGCAAAAATCTTTTGAGTATGAAACAGATGATGAGCAGTTTGGACGTGAAAAGGTTATGTTTGCAGAGGAGACCCTCTATTATGACAAGTCAGATTGTGAAGATAGATCTGTGTTGTTTTCATATCTTGTAAAAGAGCTTTTTAACATAAATGTGATCGGTGTTAAGTATAAAGATCACATGGCAACAGCTCTTTATATCCCAATAGAAGGAGACACTGTTAAAGCTGGTAGAAAAAAGTTTGTTCTAGCAGACCCGACCTATATAAATTCAAACATAGGTCAGAGTATGCCAAAATACAAACCAAAAAGACCGGAGAGTTTTATAGTAGTTAAAAAATAGATAGTAGGTTTAATTAAGGTTATTTAAGTAAAATAACTCTAATAGATAATAACATTTTATTGAATTGTTATTTTTAAAAAAGGGAGAGATATATGTCTGAATATGTTTTAAAGAGTGATGATTTTTTAGTGTCTCAAACAGATGCTACAGGAAAAATACTATTTGCAAATGATGACTTTTGTAAAATAGCTGGATACGACCTTGAAGAGATGATCGGAAAGCCTCACAGCATAGTAAGACACCCTGATATGCCAAAAGCAGCATTCAAAGACCTTTGGGATACAGTAAAAAGAGGTGATGTTTGGACTGGGTATGTAAAAAATAAAACAAAAGACGGTGGTTTTTACTGGGTCTTTGCAACGGTTTATCCCATGAAAGATCCACATACAGGTGAGGTAAGATATATGTCATGTAGAAGAAAGCCTTCTAAGTCAGAGATAGAAGCAGCCCAAACTTTATACAAAACTCTAAGATAGGAAATTAAAATGGACAATATACAAAAAAATATAATTATAATAATAATGTTTGCCATCTCTATAGCCTCTTTATTTTTAACTTCGTCAAGTGTGATTCAAGCTGTATTGTTAGTTGTTACATTAGTAGTCGTTTTAGCTCTTTATGCTCAAGGAGGAACTACTTCATCTGGCTCTTATTTAGAAAAAAAAAGAGCAGAACTCATAGAACTTATGGAGTTTAAAAGAAACAGAGTTACAATCAATAAAGATACAACTAATCAAGCGGAGAAAAATTTCAATAAGATCATAACAAGTTACGAAAACTCAGTTTTAGAAGATACTAGAGTTGCAGGGGAGATGGTGCTACTTACAGACAAAGTTGCTAAGGGGCATTATAGCTGTAGAGTTGATGCAGATAGTAAGACTCCATATGTACATGTCTTAAGAAACTCTTTAAATAATCTTTTAGACTCTTCTGAAACAAATCTTGATAATGCTATAGCTACTTTGAAAAAATTTGCTGATGGTGATTTTAGTGCAAGAAGTGAAGTCAAGGTTGAAGCTAAGATGGCTGATCTTTTGAATAACATAAACCTTTTAGGTGAAGCACTTCAAAATATGGAACAAGAAAATGAAGAGAGTAAGAACCATATTATGCAAACTTCAAATGAGTTAAATACTACTATAGATAAGATCACAAACACTACGATTATA
>JBEPWC010000114.1:0-6278 GCA_041642615.1 Sulfurimonas sp.
AAAATTAATAATTCAAAGTGAAAATGATATCGGCAATGGAAATGTTATTGAACAAGATGAAATGTTTGAAAATCTAGAAAAAAAATTGTTTGATTGATGTGTAAGTATAGTGTAATATGGACAAAAAATGCTCAGTTTGATTTGGAATTGATAATAGAGTACATAAAACCAAGCAGTAAGACAACTGCTAAAGATATATTTTTTGAAATAAAAAAAGAGTGTGATAATTTATATTTTATGCCAACAAGAAAAAAAATTGTTCCTGAATTACAACATATAGGCATATTAAAGTATAGAGAAATTATTTATAAAAGATGGCGAATAGTATTCAAAGTTGAAGAATCAAAGGTTTGGGTTTTATTGGTTGTAGACAGTAGTAGAAACCTAGAGGATTTAATGTTTCAAAGGCTTTTAAATAACAATGATAATAAAGCCCAGCAGTGAACACTTACGTCACTGAACTCAAACATTATCTTAAAAAATATCATATCTTGACAAAGCGTACGATATTTAGTACAATATAGAAAACAACTTAAAGGGTTAACTATGACGAAAGTTATGTCAGTCAGTCAAGTAAGAGCAGATATTTACAATGTTATGGATGAAACAGCACAAACTCATGAACCAGTACTTATTACTGGAAAGAGAAACAATGTAGTTATGCTTTCTCAAGAAGACTGGAATGCAATAGAAGAAACATTATTTTTAAATTCTATACCTAACATGGCTTCTTCAATTCAAGAATCAATGAATGCTTCCGATGAAGAGTTTAGTGAAAATATTGAATGGTAAAGTATAAAATACTTTATAGTAAATTAGCATTAAAAGATGCTAAAAAATTATCAAGTGCCAATTTAGATAAAAAAGCTAAAGAGCTTATTGAGATCATCAGAAAAGATCCATTTCAAAATCCACCCTCTTATGAAAAATTGGTAGGAAACTTAAATGGCTCGTATTCAAGAAGAATAAATATTCAACATAGACTTGTTTATGAAGTAAAAGAAGATGAAAAGAAAGTAAGAATTTCTAGGATGTGGTCACATTATGGAGAATAAGGGCAAATGGTAAAAAAACAAACTAGAGATTAAATAATAGAATTGTCAAATTTAGATAAAGATTTTGAAAAAGAGTTAAATAAGATATTTGAAAACATACAAAATAGATAATCAATAAAATTGATTCGTTAAAAAAAGCTCAGCAATACATCTTCAAAAATTGCTACAATAATTCTTGATTGCGGTTATCTCTATGGGTTATCCAATGAAGAAATAGATACAAAAATTAGGTTGTTGAAACTAGAGCTTTCAAGTTGCAAATGAATATAACAACTCACGGCACACCAATCTAAAATCTGCTGGCTAGATCAAATTGTTAATAGTTTTGCTAAAATAATGTATACTTGAATATTGGAGTTTATTATGACAGCTTTAAAACAAGAAATCGAGTCAACTGCGTAATATGACTCTTCTTGAAACAATAGTTATTATTTTAATCATTTTAGTTACCTTATCGATCATTTGGAGCACTCTACAAACTGGTATATCTCCTGTTATGAGTTCAAAAAAAGCTAGCAAAGCGATGCTTGACTCCATAAAAGCTCCTGAAAATGGTACTTTAGTTGATCTAGGTTCTGGTTGGGGGACGCTTATTATTGCTGTTGCCAGGAAGTACCCAGACAAACAAGTGATCGGCTACGAACTCTCATGGGTTCCATGGATGATCTCAGTTATTCGCAAATATACTTTAGGACTAAACAACCTTACCCTATACCGCAAAGACTTTAAAAAAGCCAACCTTAGTAATGCTTCCATTTTACTTTGCTATCTCTTCCCTAGAGGTATGTTTGATCTTCATAAAAAACTAAAAAAAGAACTCTCTCATGAGGTTATGGTCGTAAGTAACACGTTTGCTCTGCCTTCATGCAAACCTACAAAAACAATTAGACTTAAAGACCTTTACCAAACTCCAGTTTACACATACCATTGGCAACCAAAGTTTAAAAAAACCAATCTTCACTTTCCCCTAGCGAATAAAACTTGCATATAAACTCTTAGTGAGTACATAACCGCTATAAAAAAAGGGATTAGATGATAGTAGATGTAAATGTAAGTGAGTGCGATAAAGCTTTTATAGAGAGTATTGAGGATATTGTAGAAGATACTATGGTTCAGATGTTTGTTTTACACCCAAAAGATGAAAAATCACTAAAAGAGGTACAAGAGTTGTCAGATGAGCATAACTTTATCTTTTACACAGTTCCGACAAACCTTATAGATCAAGCAGATCAAAAGTGTGTCGGTGTTAGCATAAGTAGTGCTAAAGAGCTTGAAGATATGGAAGACCATGTAATTATGGTCGATGAAGCAAACTTAAACAGTGAAATGAAAAAAAATCTCATGATCCACAAAGGAATCATACTAAATGCTACAAAGCCACATGATGAACTAAAAAATTTTTATGTAAGTATTGGTCCCGGTAATGTTGATCATTTTGACAAAGGTGCACTTAAAAACTTAAAAATGGACAAGATCGTACTACAAAGCAACTATCCAAAACATGAATTTGATGACATTTATACATCTGCAGAGGTTGTATCTGCCGTTACATTTAGATCAGAGATGAGCATAGCTGCCGAAGCCACAAAAAACGCGATGAAACTTTTTGCACTGAGAAAAGCCTAGTATAAACTGATGGATGAAGAGTATGTCATATACAACCCTTCCCTAGGTGTTCGTGACTTTGTAACGATCGGTGAGATCGAAACAAATGAAGATAAAACAAACGCATGGCTAGAAGATCCATACGATATGGTTGGACCTTTTGATCTAGGTGAACTTGAAAGAAAAGGTCAGATCAGTTTTGCTGCATGTATAGTGATGAGTAGAGAAAAATGGAAAGATGAGCGTATATATTTACAACAAGAAGCATTTAGAAGACAGCGAAAAGCTCAAAAAAAGCACTTTGAAAATAAGGAGAGAGAACATCGTGAGCTATTATGTTTACCCACAGAAGGAAGACTGGAAGTTTCACAGATAAAAGCTGCGTATAGAAAGATAGTAAAAAAAGCACACCCGGATGTTGGTGGAAGCCATGAAAAGTTTATACAGATAACAAAAGCCCGTGATACTTTACTACAAATATAGGATTAGATATAATTCGCAAAAATTTTAAAGGTAAATAATGGCTAAGTACAAAAACTATATAGGTCTTGGGATCGCAGGAAACTTTGCACTGCACTTAGATCAAGCAGGTGAAGCTGAAGATTTTAAAGATATTATAACAGCAGATGAGGCAGCTCCAAAGGGGATGTTTCCTTTTTACTTACCAAAACCAGTTAAAGACGCAAAAGATATTTTAAACACTTATCCACTAGATGCAGACTATATAAAACTACCAGCTGAAGATGTGAATGTTCAGGCAGAACCGGAGGTTGGACTTGTGTGTGAGCTTGAGTACGTTGGAGACAAACTAACTAGCATAAAGCCAACTCACTTTGGAGCGTATAACGACTGCTCTATCCGTGTAAAAGGTGCTTCTAAGATCAGTGACAAAAAAAACTGGGGTGTATCATCTAAAGGTTTATCTAACACACTATTTGAGATTGACAAATTTTTAGAAGGTGGAGTTATGGATCACTACTCTATAGCTTCTTTTTTACGTAGAGATGGTGAACTTCATGCCTATGGAGAAGATGTAGAACTTAACGGCTACAGCTATTTTTATACTCAGCTGACTGAGTGGATGGTAAACCAGATAGACACGCAGGATGACTTTGGACCGCTGGAAAACCTGATCTCTTATATATCAGAGTGTGATCATCCATCAAAAGCGATCATTTCGATTGGTGCTACACGCTATACTGAGTATGGTGAGACTACATTTTTAAAAAGTGGTGATGAAGTTGTTATAGTTATATATGACAATACAAAACACTCTAAAAATGAGATCCACAAAAGAGTTGTTGATTCTTTATACGATCAAAACACTATGAGTGTATTAGCACAAAAAGTACTTTAGTCATGTCACGCGGTAAAAAGCTAGATCTATCTATTGGTGCTGACTTTAATGATGGTTGGGCAGAAGTTGAATCTCCAAGAAGATCAAAAATAGCAGATGAGATAAAAGAGCCAAATAAACACCAACTTTTCTTCTCAAAAGAAAAGCGTCGTGGAAAAGTTGTAACTCTTGTAGGTGAGTTTTTCCTCTCAAAAGAGGATGCTACCTCAACACTTAAAACACTAAAAAAGAAACTTGGTTGCGGCGGTAGTTTTAAAGAGGGTTTTATGGAGTTTCAAGGCGACATAAAAGACAAGATCCGCCCTCTTTTAGTTGATCTTGAATATAGGTTTAAACCTAAGCATTAGCTAAAATTTTTTTAGCCTCTTTGTAACCCATTTCAAAAAGAGCATCAAAATTTTTAAATGAAAAGATTGAGTAGTTTAGTATATCATCGTTTGAGATGTAGTGATCATACTCATCTTTTTGAGAATGAGCTGTTATAAACATCCTTATAGCTATAACTTTTTTCAAGTAACTCATAAGTCTTTTTCGACTTGGTTTTTTAACAAGCGGATTTAAGTTTACCCCAACTAGTGGATAGTTGTACTTTTTTAAAGGCTTATACGGCATATGGTTAAAAAAACCACCATCAACCAACACCCTACCCTCGTATTCTACAGGCTTAAACACAGGAACTAATGCACTAGAAGCTCTACAAATAGTGTTTAGATCTCCATGTTCAAAATAGATCTCCTCACCACTTTGTAGATCTAGTGCTGTTATATAAACAGGGATATTTAAATCTTGGATGTTTTGTTTTTTTATCAGTAAATCCATGATTTTAGAATCCGTATCTATCTTAAACAGAGACTCCTTAAACCACGCAAATGAGAAGATCTTTTTAGTAGACTTTTGCTTTAGGATCTCTAGTTGATCTTTTGGTGAAACACCAGATGCATAACTAGCCGCTATGATCGAACCAATTGATGTAGCACAGATTGCTTTTACTTTTATATTTTTCTCATCTAAAAAATGTAAAACACCAAGATGAAATGCACCCCTTGCACCGCCACCAGAGAGTGCTAAAACTACTTCGCTTGTTTCTCTAACCAATATACCACCTCAAAACTTCCATCATACCTCTCAGCTACAAATGAACAAGACTCAACCCAGTCACCACAGTTAAGGTACTCAATCTTGCCTATTTTTTTTGATTCAGCCTTATGGATATGACCACAAATTACGCCATTATACCCTTTTTTCTCTGCATGAGTAGACAAGATCCCCTCAAAATCTGTTATAAAAGAGACTGAACTTTTAATGTTGTCTTTTACGTATTTTGAGAGTGACCAGTACTTTTTAACACCCATAAACTTTCTGATTTTTTGTAGATAGTGATTTATAAAAAGTACAAAATCATACCCAACATCCCCTAAAAGTGCTAGCCATTTTTTAGTCATGGTGATGCTGTCAAAAAAATCACCATGCGTAACAAGATACTTTTTTCCACTTAGTGAGGTGTATTCACACTCATTTTCAATATATAAATTATCACCCATAACAAGTGGGGTAAAGGGTCTTAAAAACTCATCGTGGTTTCCAGTTACCAGATAAACTTTTGTCCCCTTACGTGCTTTTCTTAAGATCTTTTGGATCACATCAGAGTGTGACTGAGTCCATTTAAACTTTCGCTTAATTGCCCAACCATCAATTATATCCCCAACTAAGTAGAGGTTTTCTGATTCTATCTCTTTTAAAAAATCTAAAAAGTGTTCTGCTTGGGAAAAACGTGTGCCTAGGTGGACGTCTGATACAAATATTGATTTATACTTCATAAGTGGTATATTATGCTTAGTTGGTTACAAACAGATTACACCCATTAGTTGATCTACATCAACAAACTTTACCTATCTTTTAGATAAGATTTCTAAAATTAATAAGGGATTTTTATGAAACTAATAGATATAGAAAATTTACCACAAGTAGCTATGGAGTTTATGAACGATGTTCATGAAGAGGATGTTAAAATCATAAACGATCTGTATGATCTTGTTTTAGAGTATGAAAACAACCCAACAGATGAAAGTGAAGCTAAAGTGACAAAAAAATATCAAGAGTGGTTTAATCACACGGTTGATCATTTTAGAGGCGAGGAGGAAAAAATGATCGAGTTAAAGTTTCCACCTTATCCTATGCACAAGGGTGAGCACGAACAAGCTTTAGAAAAAATGGATAGTGTTTTTAGAGAGTGGAACTCATCTAAAGAAATAGAACCTCTT
>JBEPWC010000115.1:0-6275 GCA_041642615.1 Sulfurimonas sp.
CGAACATTTACACGTATGGTCTTACTTCCACCCACGCGTTCAAACTCACGCTCTTGTAGTACGCGAAGTAGTTTTACTTGAGCCGAAGCAGATATATCACCGATCTCATCTAAAAACAGTGTACCGCCATCTGCTAGTTCAAACCTACCTTTTCTTGTCTCTTTAGCATCTGTAAATGCACCTTTTTCATGTCCAAAAAGCTCACTCTCTAGCAGTGTATCGGTGATCGCTGCACAGTTAAGTTTTATAAACGGCTCGTCTTGTCTTTTACTTCTTTTATGTATAGAAGCTGCAACAAGCTCTTTACCTGTACCGGTTTCCCCACGAACAAGTATAGTAACCTCACTCTGCGCAATTCTCTCAATAACCTGATAAACAGTTTGCATTTTTGGACTATCGCCAATAATATCCCCAAAATTATGCACTTTTGAATCCCATTCCATTTTGTAGTATTGCTTTAATTCTTGAAGTCTCTCTTTCTCTTTTTCAATAGACATGTTAGAACTTATGTATTGAGCAAATAAAGAACTTATAATGCTCAAAATTCTAACTGTCTCTTCAAAATCCATCTCAGTAGACTTTGTCAAATTTGCACCTATAACACCTATTACATCATCTTCTGCAATCAGTGGAACAGCAATATAAGATATAGTATCCTTATTTTTATTTCCCGATTTGTTTAAAAAAATAATATCGTTATGAACATTTTCAATAACGACAGGCTCCATACTTTTAGCTGCTAAGCCAGTTGCACCTTCACCCATTTTAAACTCTGATATATTTTCTTGATGCTTATTTAGACCAATAGATGCAAATACATTAAGCTTTCCATCTTCAAGCTTATACATAACACAACTGCCCAAGTCTAAAGCACTTTTAAGAGCGCTTAAAGACTTTTCTAAAGACTTTTGAATATCTCTAGAATCTGAAATCAATGATGCAATATCATATAAAACTCGTAGCTCTTTGTGTGTCAAACACTGATTACATTGTAAATCATCCATTTTTCTATCTTCTTATTTTAATATATGAATACATTGTATACAAAAAGTAGAAATTTTTAATCAGTTTATTGACTATATTTTAATCAGCTATCTTCTTACAAACAGTCTCTTTTGGTAGTTTTTTAGGACCTGGTTCAATCCACCATGTCTCACCATTGCTTAGTTCTACTTCACCGCCCCATTTTTCATCAGTATTAAACTCAATGGTCTCTATAATCTCTTCCATATCTTTTTTTGCTACATAAAACGAAATCTCGCCATTACTCTCTCTTAACATCACTTTTGCCATTTTTTATCCTTTAGTTTTTGATTAATTTTATTAAGTTGTTCAAAAAGGTACTTTTATTTTCATACCAAATTTCAAAATAACCTTTTTTAGGCTCATTTACTAGAATTGATCTCTCTTTGTCTAGATCTGTGTCTTTAAAATCATCTCTGGAATGTGCACCACGACTCTCTTCTCTATCCAATGCACTCAAGATCACAGCCTCTGCAACCTCAAGTGCATTTTTTAACTCAAGTATAGAGATAAGCTCAACATTGTTGTTTCTACCTTTGTTTATACAGTGAAGAGTTCCAGCTTGTTTTCTCAAGTACTTTATATAATCAAACGCTTTAATCAAAGAGTTATAACCTCTGTGTATTCCTGCATATTTAAACATAGTCTCTCCCATATTTATACGCATAGAGTTAAAGTTCTTAGTAGTATCTCTATCAAAAATATTATCAACTATCCTTTGATCTTTGACCACGATGTTATAGTCTATTGGCAATAAGTCTTTATGTTTTGCAAACTCTTTTGCACACTCCCCTGCAAGTTCACCAAAAACAGCCCCCTCAAGCAAGGAGTTTCCACCTAGTCTATTTGCTCCGTGTATGTTATTTACCGCACACTCGCCACATACAAACAGCCCTTTTATGTCTGTCTGTGTCATATCTGCTTCGATCCCACCCATAGAGTAATGTGCTACGGGAGTTACCTCTAAAAGCTCTTTAGTTACATCTATACCCGCTTGATTATACGCAGCTTTATAAAGACTTGGGAGTTTTGTCTCTATGTGATCTTGCTCAAGGTGTCTTAGATCAAGGTATACTTTTTTACCATCGTTTATCTCTTTTAAAATAGCACGTGAGACCACATCTCTAGTCTCTAACTCATCTACAAATCTATCTCCGTTGCTATTTACAAGGTATCCGCCCTCTCCACGAGCAGCCTCACTGATCAGGTAGCTACTTTTTTTCATACCTGTTGGGTGAAACTGAACAAATTCCATATCTTTTAAGTTTAGTCCACTTCTTAGAGCTATGGCTAACATATCGCCGGTGTAGTCTTGGGCATTTGTTGAGTGCCCTCTGTATATACCAGCATATCCACCACCAGCTAAAACAACTGATTTTGCAGGGTATACGATCACAGATGAGTCAATCCTTCTTATAGCTACAACTCCACTAACACGGTTTTTTAATTTTGTAATATTCATTACAAAATTGTTAGCTACAAAGTCAACCCCGGTTGTTTTAGCTTGTTTTATAAGAGTCTGCATTATTGCCGAGCCAGTTTTATCACCCACATAACAGGTTCGCTTAGAGATCCCACCTCCAAAACTTCTTTGAGATATTTCGCCATCTACATTTTTGTCAAACTCTACGCCATACTCTACTAGTTTTTTGATTATGTGTGGAGCACGATTACACATGTAAGATACACTTTTTTTATCACTCAGACCGTATCCACCCTTTAAGGTATCTTCTATATGTTTTTTGATCTCATGTGTATCGTTTTTATCGAGTACTGCATTAATCCCGCCACTTGCAAGTGCAGAGTTTGATCTAAAGATATTTCCTTTTGTGATCACAGCTACTTTATTTGAGTTTGTTTTAGCCTCTATAGCTGCCATAAGCCCAGCTATACCACCACCAACTACGATAACATCATAGATCAAAACTTACAACCTGTAAAGTAAGTCATATTTTTCTCTTTTAACTGACTTAACTTTTGATATTTCACAATTTTCTTTTATATGGACAGGAACTTTTGATCCAAAAAGTGAGCTAACTATACCAGGGGTTGATCTAACATACTGGAGTGCAAGCTGAACATCACTCTTTAGCGTCATAGTGCCATCTAGTATAACTCCCGTCTCAGCTGAAAAAGATTTTTGAAACAGATTCATCTGAAGAAGTGATGATGAGCTTATAACACCTATTCCTAGTTTATGAGCTGCGTTTATGACAGAACACTTCTCATTGTTTACTTTTTGAGTAAGTACAGTATAAGCAGTTGTTTTTCCCATGTTAAATGGGAGTTGTATGTATTTAAACCTATGATCATCTCCACCAACTTTTTTTGCGATCTCAACAAGCTTTTCTAAGCTGATCAGTTCTTCATTTTCAGCTGTAAAACCGTTCCAAACAGCTACACCATAGCTTTTAAACAAACCATCATCAACCAGATTTTCAAACTTTTCAAAAACTTTTTCAATCTGCTTGTAAAAGTTTTTTTTGCCAAGTTTTAGTATCTGCATCTCAGGGTTGTGTAAAAAGTATATATCTAACTGTTCCACCCCTAAGTTTTTTAAACTGCGTTTACAACTCCACTCTAAAAACTCAGGTGTCATACAGTGCTGATCCAGCTCTATATCAGCTTCATTTGCAAGACCAGCATCTACAACATTTTCCTTTATCCATGTGTATGGATTTTGCGGAAATGGGTAATCAAGTTGGATAAACCCACCTTTAGAACAGATGATTAGCTCTTCACGTTTAACCTCATCACCCAACTCTTTTAAGGCTTCACCTATCTCTTTTTCACTTTGAGAGTATCTATAATTTGATGCAGTGTCTATAAGATTAATCCCACTTCTTATAGCCTCTTTTACAGCCTCTATGTAGTGAAAAACATAGTTTTCCTCTTTATAAGGCTCTTTTACAAAAGTTCCAAGACCTAGTTTTGAAAATACCAAATCGTTGTGTTTTATGTAAAACTCTTTGTAGTTAGAAAACTTTTTAGCAAAGTTGTATGTATCTTCTAGTGTTGCAAAACTCATTATGCTTTTTTACTCTCAACTTTTTTTGCATATAAAGCTACGCTTACAAAGTAGACTAACAATACAATAGGTAATAAGTAATTTTCCATAATGATTCTCCATAAATTTTAGTATATAAAACTATATACATGAAGTGTTCCTTTTATATATAAATAAAAGATACATTTAAAACTATCAGATGGATCATCTTAAAATCACAAGCTATTTAGTTTAAGAAGTGAAAGGTAGTGGTGCTAGCGAAGTAGCTTAAGTTGCTATGTCTGATAGTCAGACAATACTCAAAACCTATAAACAATTTTGACTGAATATAGGTTTTTGTTGATATCTGAAGATACCTTATGTGTTATAGTCATTTAGCATATCGTTTAGATTTTCAGTCATTTTAGAAAGTTCACTAGACGCACTTGCTATATCCTCTATGCTTTTTTTGTTTTGAGAGGAGATATTTTCAATCTCATTTACTTTACCAACCATAGACTCAACTGTAGCAGAGTTATTTATGTAGCCGGTTACTGTTTCTTCTACTTGAGTTATTGAGCCATCTATGGTTCCCACACTCTCATTTATCTCACTCTCAGCCTTAGATGCATACTCAGAAAGATTTCCCATAGCTTCTGCATTTCTTGAAATACTATCACTTGCATCTATAACAGACTGAACGATCACGCTTATGGTTGCGTTGATCTCTGAGAGTGACTTTTGAGTACGTTCTGCTAGCTTTCTAACCTCATCTGCAACTACGGCAAACCCACGTCCATGTTCACCAGCACGGGCAGCTTCTATGGCAGCATTAAGTGCAAGCAAGTTTGTTTGATCAGCTATGTCTGAGATCACTTCTAAAACAGTTTTAACCTGGGCAGCATCTGAGCTTAACTGCTCAAGTTTTTGTGAGAGTTGAACCTCATCATCTGCACGCTCTTGAACCTCATTTGCTAGATGTGCGATCTGGTTATTTACACCACGAAGGATCTCACCTGCAGAGTTTATGTTTTCTTTTGTCTGTTTGGCTTGTTCTACTGATCCTGTAAGTACATCTCTTAGGGCATTTCCCTCACTAGAAACAGCATGGACTATCGCTCTTTCTTCTTTAGCTTTTTCTTCCATGTCTATAGATGTTGAAGAGAGTCTAGTGGCTATAGTAGTATTTTGAGAAGACGAGTTTTTAGCCTCAGAAACGGTACTTTGAACTTTTTTTATAAAATCATTTATATGCTCAGCTACTTCAGAGATCTCATCACCTTTAGGTACAGATATGCGACAAGTTAGATCTCCATCACCTTTAGCTATATTGTACGTTGCATCTTGAAGGACTTGAAGTTTATTTATCACGATTTTTTGAACTGAGTACGCACTTATAATGAAAAATACGATAAACAATCCAACTGAGATTCCGAGTATAATATTTCTCATCTCTTTTACATTTTCTAATACTTCAGCTTCGTTGATCTCAACTATGATTCCCCATGTTGTGTCAAATACCTTTAAAGGCTCATATGAACTTAAAACCCTCTCACCATTACTATTTTCAATAATCCAACTTCCTGTTTTACCCTCTTTAATGGCATCCACAGATTTTGAGTCAAGCTTTAAAACACCTACAGTTGTTTTAGCATCTACTACATCTTTATCTGTCATACTACTTAAAAAACGGTTGTCATTTCTCAGATATCCATCAAGTGATATAAGATTTGCCTGACCTGTTTTCCCAAGTCCTGCTTTTTCTATATTTCCATGAAAGTTCATAACCTCATTTACTTTACTTCTTGGCAGTTTAAATACAATGGCACCTTCAAAATCATTACCAAAATATAATGGAGAAGCTAAAAACATCGCCTGATCGTTAAAACTTGGTTCATATGGCGAAAAGTCAGAAAAAACGACCTCCCCAAACTTAGCTTTTTTTACCTTTTCAAACACTTTTCCCAAACCACTATTAGCATAAACACCATCTACCAAACTTGTTCCAAAGTCTGTTTTCTTAGCTACAGAATAAACTACTTGACCATCCATATTTAACATTAGTATGTCAGATAAACCATAGTTATCTAAAATATTTTTATAAGTTGGATGCATCTGTACGTGGTTAAAAGAGTAGGGATCATTATGATTTTTGTTCATTAGAAGCTTGGCTTTTTGATCGTATGGATTTTCATTTTCAACTAAATATAAATACTGAGAAACCAAAGCTGATTTTGATTTTGGCATATAATCTTCTACTGATCTT
>JBEPWC010000116.1:0-3725 GCA_041642615.1 Sulfurimonas sp.
TAGCTCATCAGGACTAGACCCTGCAAAAGATCCAAAAATAGACAACTTGGCAAAGTGGATGCATCTTTTACTCTTTTATGAGTTATCTCAGCCAATGTTTGTAAAGGCTTCGCTAAATGACTTTATAGATTTTCAGATAGAATATGTTGAAGATATCTATGAAGAATTTTCACAAGTTATGGAGATAGGATGAGAGCATTAGTTAAAAACGGAATCGGTCTTTTTTCGCCACAAGGGTTTTTGGATGGCGAAAACACAGCATCATTTCTAAGCTTAGAAGATGTAGAAGCAACTACAGAGCTAAATGCAGATATGATCTTAGTATCTCTAAAAAAGGTTATATTTTTTAACAAAAATGGTCTAGATGTTTTTATAAAACTTTTTGCAAAAGTTAGGCACTCAAAAAGTATAACAGTTGGTTTTTGTGACGTTGATCATAAAAAATATGTAGCTATTACAAGGTTTTATGAAAACAAGATTAATTTCTCTATTTTTAATACATACGAAAATGCTACACTTTTCTCAAATAGCTTTAAAAACCAAAACTCAAATGTCCTTTTATACAGTGACGACAAATCACAAAGAACAGCGATGGCAATAGAATTGCACGACTTTGGACACAACCCAATAGTTTGTCAAACAAAAGAGGAGTTTACAGAAAAAAGTGCAAATAAAAGCTCATACGACAACATAATCAAAGACACATATCTGGGTCAAATGGGTGAAAACATAGCTACAAGAGTTACGGGAAATGCGATCATATATACAGTATCAGCATTTTTGGATAATGAGATCGGAAACACTTTTAACATTGCTTACCACAACAACTCTCTAAATGTAGGTTTTAGACTCTTTATTTTTGATGCTTACAAAGTTGTTAGCATGAACATACATGCACTTAACTTCTTTACAAAACTAGCTACTAGTGCTGCTGAGTACAATGCAACCATATGTTTTGTAGGGCTAAGTAGTGAAAAGATTCAAGATACTTTTCAAGAAAACATGGAAGATGCAGGGATAATTTTTTATGCACAGATGGAGGATATTTTAGGTAACAAGGAGCTTCTTGAAGAGCTAGGTGCTAGCAGTGCTGCTAATATTAAAAACAAAAGATCGATCAACAAAGCTGTTGCTGAAAAACTTCCTAACTTCATAGATGCTACAGTTGCAACAGTAGAGATGATGACAAACTCAAAAGCTTCTAAAGAGGCGGCAGAGGTTAATAACATAAATATTAAACATAAAGATGGAATGATCGCGTCATCTATAGGTTTTTATGGAGATATAGACGGTATGGTAATACTTGTATTTCCAAAAGAGATCGCTAAAAAAGCGTGCGAACTTTTGATTGGTGAAGAAACGGATGATATTGAGATGATCCTAGATACACTTGCGGAGCTTGTTAACATAGTTGGGGGTAAAGTAAAATCACTACTTAGTGATCATGATGTAACTGTAAACATTACACTTCCTAGGACTTACTATTCAATAGATGATCTATTAGAAGTGGCAGAGGGTAAAAAAGGTGTTCAAGTTGATCTTATTTTTAATAATGAAAAATTCCTCTTTTTCTTAACTAGATAAAAGTCTGCCTTTGATATAATTCCAAAACTATTTTAAAAAGGACTTTTATGATAAAAGTAGCTCCTAGTATTTTGAGTGCTGACTTTGGTAACCTTGAGCGTGATGTAAAAGAGATCTGTAATGCAGGTTGTGATTTAGTTCATGTAGATGTAATGGATGGTCACTTTGTACCAAACCTAACAATTGGTCCAGTTGTAGTCTCAAGTGTAGCAAAATGTGCGACAAAGCCTTTAGATATCCACCTAATGGTTGAAAATAACACTTTTTTTGTAGAGCTATTTACACCTTTAAAGCCAGAATATATCTCTTTTCATATAGAAGAGGAGAAGCACCCACACCGTCTGATCCAAAAGATACGATCATATGGGATTAAACCAGCGATTGTCCTAAACCCACACACTCCACCTGAATCTATAGAGTACCTTTTAGGTGATCTAGATATGGTCTTACTTATGAGTGTAAACCCTGGTTTTGGTGGGCAGAGCTTTATAGATAGTGTGATCCAAAAAGCCAAAAAACTAAATGAGATGAGAAAGAAAATAAATCCAGATTGTTTAATCGAGGTAGATGGTGGGGTTAGTGATCAAAATATAGAGTTGCTAAAAGAAGTTGGTGTTGATGTAGTAGTAGCAGGAAGCTATGTGTTTAAGCATAACTCCAAAGAAGAAGCTATAAAAAGTCTGCAGATATGATTTCTTATGCAACGCATAAAGCTTTAGTGACCACAGCCCTCCAAGCACAGACAAAGAAATTACTTTCTTTGTCGGGAATAATAATATGAAGTGTAAGATTTGTGGAATAACTTCATACGAAGATGCGATTAATGCTATAGAAGCTGGTGCAGATGCACTTGGATTTGTATTTTATGAAAAATCTCCTCGTTGTATATCTATTGCCAAAGCTAAAAAGATCATTTCCAAGCTCCCCCCTTTTGTTGAAAAAGTAGCCCTTTTTGTTAATGAAGATGCTAAAACAATCAACTCTATATGTCAAGAGATCGGAGCCACTTTAGCACAACTTCATTTTGATGTGCCAGATGATCTATACGAAGAGTTAAACGTTCCTTATATGAAAGTTGTTCGTGCAAAAAATAAAGAAGATGTTTTAAAGTACAGTGATGAATATAGGTTAGTTGATGCGTATTGTGAAGTATATGGAGGAGCTGGAAAGAGAATAAATATAGAGTGGTTTGATGATGTTGATTGTTCAAAAATCATCTTAGCAGGTGGGTTATCACCAATCAATGTTTCTTCACTAAAACAATATGGTTTTTACGGTGTTGATGTTAGTAGCGGGGTTGAAAAAAGTCATGGCATAAAAGACTCTGCAAAAGTAAAAGATTTTATAAAAAATGCTAAATAAAAACATCTCTCTAAATGACAAAAGTATCCATAAACTTACAAACAAAGGCTTAGCAAGAGAGCATCTTAAAGAGCAACTTGGTAGTGATCTAGACTTTGTTTTAGAGCTATGGCATTCACAAGGTTTAGAGATCAAAAAACACCATGGGAACTACTTTTTTGCTACAAAGTTTTTAAAGATTGAAGATGCTGAGTTTTGTATAGTTGACATAGAAGCAAATGGCTCAAAAGTTGAAAAACATCAGATTATTGAGATTGCAGCTGTGAAGGTTAAAGACAATAAGATTATAGATAGATACGAATCTCTAGTTCATGCAAAAGAGATCAATAAGCATATCACTGAGATCACAGGGATCAGTGTAGAAGACACTAAAGATGCACCAGATATAAAACAGGTGCTGTACAAGTTTAAAGAGTTTTTGGGTGATGCTATATTTGTAGCACACGATATTAAGTTTGACTATAACTTTATATCTTCAAGTATGCAGAAAATTGGGCTACCACCTCTTCTTAACCGCTCACTTTGCTCACTACAACTAGCTCAAAGAACTATTGTCTCTTACAGATACTCACTTTCATACCTTAACAAGTACTTTGATCTATACCCAGACGCTACACACCACAGAGCTATGAGTGATGTACTAACCACTTATGAGCTTTTTAAATTATGTATGAAAAACCTAGATAAAGATATAAAAACAGTAGAAGAGCTGATAAAGTTTTCAAAACATGCAAAAATGGTAAAAAAACCAAAGTTTGATCCACTTTATGAAGAGGAAA
>JBEPWC010000116.1:3735-6264 GCA_041642615.1 Sulfurimonas sp.
AAGTAAGTTTACTCCAAGGAGTACCATTCTCCTATTTTGAGCTCCCGTGAACATTTTCAAGAAAATGTTCCATACGCTCAAGAGAATGGCAAAATCAATATAGTAATGCAGATTTGAGGCGTTATGAGAGGAAGCATACTACAAGTATGTGACGAACATAACAACGAAGAAGATGCGTTGCTATATTGATTTTTTACTCGCTGTAGGCTCCTTTGGATACTAACCCCTCATACCTAGCCTGCATCCTCTCATCTTCACTCATCTGACGAAGCTTTGTGAGTTCTTCTAAAAAGTAATCCCCTATAGCTTTTGCAGCACCATCACGATCACGATGTGCACCTATTAGAGGTTCTGGAATAATATCATCGATCAAATTTAGCTCTTTTAAATCTGCACTAGTTATCTTCATAGCTTTTGTAGCATCTTCTGCACGAGCTGGATCATTCCATAAAATAGCAGAACAACCCTCAGGAGAGATAACACTAAAAACAGAGTAACGCATCATAGCAAACTTATCAGCTACACCGATAGCTAAAGCCCCACCTGAGCCACCCTCACCTATAACTATAGATATTGTCTCAGTTTTAAGCTCAGCTAATTCTAAAAGGTTTCTAGCAATAGCCTCAGACTGGTTACGCTCCTCAGCTCCGATCCCTGGGTATGCACCCGGAGTATCTATTAGCATTAAAACAGGGATATTAAACTTCTCAGCTAACTTTGCTGCACGAAGTGCTTTTCTGTAGCCCTCAGGGTGTGGCATACCAAAGTTTCTTCTGATCTTATTTTTAGTGCCACGACCTTTTTGCTCACCTATAACCATAACTTTTTCATCGCCTATATAACCTAGGTAACATAAAATAGCAGGATCGTCTCTAAAGTGACGGTCCCCATGGATCTCGTACTTGTCATGCATAAGAAGATTTATATAATCAAGTGCATACGGTCTATCTAAGTGACGTGCAAGTTGAAGTTTTTGAAAGTCTGAAAGGTTTGTGTAGATCTTTTCTACCGCCTTATCAAGACTTTTTTCAAGCTCTTCAAGTTTGGTATCATCATGACGAACACGTGCAGATATGATCTCTTCTTGAATAGATTTTATCTTCTTCTCAAAGTCTAAATATGTAGCCAAATTAGATCCTTAAATTAGATTTTTTGAAAAATCAGTACGCCGTTAGTACCACCAAAACCAAAAGAGTTACTCATTACTGTTTTTAATTCAGCCTTACGTGCTTGATTTGGAACATAGTCTAGATCACAGTTTTCATCTGGTGTTTCATAGTTGATCGTTGGAGGAATGATCCCATCACGCATTGCCATTAAACATGTTACAGCTTCAATCCCACCTGCAGCACCTAAACAGTGTCCGATCTGACCTTTGATTGAACTCATAGGTGGGGTTGCATCGCCTAGTAGTGCTTTAACTGCTGCTGTTTCATTTTTGTCGTTGATCGGAGTTGAAGTTCCATGAGCATTTACATAATCGATCATTGGTTCGCCTGCCATTGTATAAGCAGCTTTCATAGCACGTGCTGGACCATCAAGGCTTGGTGTAGTTATGTGATTAGCATCTCCACTCTCACCAAAACCAACAACCTCACCATATATGGTAGCACCACGTTTCTTTGCACTCTCATACTCCTCTAAAACTAGCGAAGCTGCACCCTCACCCATCACAAAACCATCACGATTAGCATCAAAAGGGCGAGATGCTCCTTTTGGGTTGTCATTGTTAGTTGAGAGTGCTTTCATAGCAGCAAACCCACCAATACCAACACCAGTAACTGCACACTCAGCTGAAACAACTAGCATTTGATCAGCTCCATTACACATGATTGTCTTAACAGCTTCACTTACAGCGTGAGTACCAGCTGCACATGCAGTTACAGAAGAGAGGTTTGGACCTTGTGTACCATGTTCAATAGAGATAAATCCACCAAGCATATTTACAAGTGCACCTGGGATGAAAAATGGTGAGATTCTTCTTGGACCGCGTGTCTCTAAGATCACAGAGTTTTTCTCGATCGATGGAAGTCCACCAATACCTGAACCCGCACTAATACCAAAACGCGTCATATCAGTGTCTTGTGGAAGATTTGCATCTTCCATAGCTTCTTTAGCTGCTTTAAGACCTAGATGGATAAATCTATCAGCTTTTTTAACCTCTTTTGGTGGCATAACATCTGTAGGATCAAAGTTTTTTACCTCTCCAGCTATCTTTACACTGAACTTTTCAGGGTCAAACAAAGTTATAGTATCTATTCCACACTCACCATCACATATAGCTTTAAATGCACTCTCTTTGTCATTTCCAACAGCGTTAATCATACCTATACCAGTTACTACAACTCTTCTCATTCAATAACTCCCAAAAAATATTAAAATACTTTATAAAACCAAGCTTTTGGCTTGGCTTTAAAAACACTCTAATTGAACTTAGATTATTTGCTTTGGATGTACTCTACTACATCTTTAACAGTTTGAATTTTTTCAGCTTCATCATCTGGAATTTCGATATCAAATTTCTCTTAA
>JBEPWC010000117.1:0-6249 GCA_041642615.1 Sulfurimonas sp.
TTTTAAGGATCATAGGTGTGGCATCAAGTCCGTTTGCTTCTAAATAACGTGGCACTACAGCCATTCTCTCTAGCAGTGTTTGTGTTTTTTGTGATGCTTCAAAAAGTGAGTTATGAACCTCAACATCTCCATACTTTGATCCTAGTTTTTCCAGCAAAGCCTCTAACATCTTAAAGTGTCTGATCTCATCCTCTGCAACCTCTAGCCAGTCATCATAGTATTTTTTTGGTAGGTTAGTAAACCTGTATGCTGCATCTAGGGCTAAGTCTATTGCTGAGTACTCTATATGTGCTATTGCATGTATCAGATTGATCTGTCCATCTTTAGTTGTTAAGTTTGTCCTTTTTGGTACTACTTGTGGCGGTACGACTTTGCAAACACCATCATATGAGGGGTCTTCAAAAAGCTTTGGTTTAAAACTTTGCTCAAAACTACACTCATTGTTTTGATATTTATCATAAAAACTGTAAAATCTCACAAATTTATCGTGTGGATTTTTTGTTTGGATTATCTCTTCTAATTCACTATAAAAATTCATACTGGTATTATAATATAAAACTTTAATCTAGCGTAGCAAAATGGACTTGGTTCATTTTGCGTACAAACAATGAAAAGGTATTTTATGAATATAAAAGTTAAACCTATGGGGATGTACCAAACAAATTGCTACATCGTAACTATAGACGGCAAAGACTTTATAATAGACCCCGGCGTAGATGCGACTGAGTGGGTTGTGCAAAATGTGACAAACCCAGTTGCTATTTTAAACACACACGGGCATTTTGATCATGTATGGAGCAATGATGAAGTTCAAAAAAAACTAAACATCCCACTCTATACCCCAAAAGATGATGTGCCAATGCTTAGTGTAAATGACTGGGTACCTGAGCTTCCACCATCTAAGCCAGACTTTGAAGTTGATGGGGATGCTGAGCTTTTCTTTGGCGATACTAAAGTAAAGTTTCGTCACTTTCCAGGGCATTGTCCGGGTTGTTCAACTATAGAGATAGGTGATGCTATGTTTAGTGGGGATTTTATATTTAACAGGTCCATTGGAAGGTGTGATTTTCCATACTCTAACCCTGAAGATATGAAAGATTCACTAAAAAGATTTAAAGAGTTAGACTACGATAAAAAAGTCTACCCCGGTCATGGTGAAGCTACAACGATCAAAGATGAGCAAAAACATGTAGATTACTGGATACAAAGTTTATAAGGATATATATGAGTGATAACTTTAAAGAAAAAGCAAAAGAGTGGGATAACAAAAGCATAAGGGTTCAAAATGCACACACTATAGCAAAAAGCATAATAGACAAAGTAAGACTTACTAAAGATATGCATATAATGGATTTTGGTGTAGGTACTGGACTTTTAGGATTTGAGATTTTAGAGTACGTAAAAAGTATGGATGGAGTAGATACATCTCGTGGGATGCTTGAGAAGCTAGAGGAAAAAAACACTGAACAAAAATATATAAAACCAATATGTCAAGACATCATAAAAAATCCACCAAACACTAAGTACGATGGTCTTATAAGCTCTATGACGCTTCATCATGTTGAGCATCTGGTTGACTTTTTTACAACTGTTAAAAATACTTTAGATGAAAATGGTTTTATTGCAATAGCTGACTTAATGGATGAAGATGGGTCTTTTCATTCAGACAACACAGGAGTTTTTCACTTTGGATTTAGTGAAGATATGCTAAAAGAGATTGTAGAAAGTTGTGGATTTAAAGATATAGAGTTTGAACATATCTATACGATCAACAAACCACATAGAGATTTTGATATATTTTTATTAACGGCTATTGCCACTTAAAACACAAGTGGATATTTCAGTTTGATGCTATTTAAACTGCCTGTGTTCTCTTTTCATTAACCATAGTATCTAAAAGTTTAAATAGTTTATTGCTTGAGTCTTCCATCTTTTCAAAGTTACTAACTAGTGTATCTATGTTGCTTTTATTAAAAACTTCACTTTTTTCAACATACTTAATATTTTCCAATGCGTAATGGTGCACATTTTTATGTGGTTCATCAATCAATTTAAATGAGTTTGTATCTCCAAAGTAAGACTCCCCTTCAGATCTGTACCACTTTCCAAAATTACAATTTTCATGATTAGAAAACTCAGATTCTAATCTATTGTGTATAACACTTGCGTATGCATTTGACTTAAATATAATATGATCAATTTTAGATAGAGATGCCATAAATACATTGAGCATATATTCTGCTTCAAAAGATGAGTGAACTGCATCATCATGAAAATCTTCTAAAAGTTTAGAAAAGTCTAATACTTTTTTAGAGGATTCTTCGGCTAAAGATGACATTTTTTCTGTATAAGTCTCTATACTTGTAGTATCTTGTTGCAGAGTAGATACTGTGATGGATATCTCTTGCGTAGCTTTTGTTGTTTTTTCAGCTAGTTGTCTAACCTCATCAGCAACTACTGCAAATCCACGACCATGCTCACCGGCACGTGCGGCCTCAATAGCAGCATTTAAAGCAAGAAGGTTTGTTTGTTCTGCAATATCTTTTATCAACCTCGTTACTGATGATATCTCAACTGATTGTTGACTTAAACTCTCAACAACTTCAGCTGTATGTGCTATCGATTCGTTTAAGTGACTAAAGTTTAGTTCTACATCTTTCATAGACTCAAGACTCTCTTCAGATGAACTTACAGTTTCACTTGAAGTAGATACGATATTACTCATAACTTCCCTACCCCCTTCTATATCTTTACGAATAGTTAAAAGTCCACCATTGCTTCCACCACCAATCTTTTGAAAAGCATGTGAGAGATCCCCTTGAACCTCTAAAACTCGTCCAGATAAAATTCCTTCAACAGCTTTATTTATTGGTTCTATAGCAACTTTAAATGTACCCTTAAGTCCTTCGTAAAACACATGAGGTTTTTTATCCGACTTACTTACAGTCTCTATTGCCCAGATCGTGTCACGCATAAATGCTTCAACCTGATCCAGCAAATTATTATAACCCCATGCAATAGCATAATACTTTGAACTCTTGGTTATATTTGTTATCCTACCTTCTAGATCACCATCAGCAGCTTGAGATACGACATTTTGCATCTGTTGGAATATTCTATCATCATCCGATGAGTTCTCACTTGAACTGATAAATACTCCAATAAATAAAATAGCACTAAACAAAAATCCTGACAATATTCCAGATATATATCCAATGTAAACTGAAGCTAAAAGCCCGAATAAGATAAAGAATAGTGTTTGTTTATTTTTGTAGACTGAGGATAAATTCATCATATGTCGTTCCTAAATTATCTAACTTTTGCATTAAAGATTTTTCTGCTTCTTTAACGCCATCTCTATTTTCTATTTCTAATAGTTCCTTATACAATAATTCTATAGCATCTTTGCCTTTTTGAGTTGGTTTTCTCCTTACAGAGTAATAACCTATAATATTCCCTTTACTATCAAGAGAAGCTGTTGCATTTGCAAATACCCAATAATAATCACTTGATTTTGTTTTGTTCTTAACATAAGCATTTATTGGTTGGTTACTTTTTATCCTGTCCCATAATAGTTTAAATACTACTTTTGGCATATCCTCATGTCTTAAAAGATTATGTGGAGCTTTTAGTAACTCTTGCTCTGAATAACCTGACATTTTAATAAATATAGAATTTCCATAGGTTATTCTTCCACTCAAGTCAGTTTTAGATACTATAAGGTCATCCTCTTTCATGACAATTTCCACGTAAACCCCTTTTTAAAATAAAAAAAAATATTAATCAATAACACTAGAATTATATCGTAAAAATATTTAAAACTTATCTTTTAAGCTTTTTTCCTATGTATATATTACTTACTAGACTTTTTGTTCTCTTCTTCTAAAAGTTTTAGCTTTAGAACATGTCTCTCTGTGACTACAGTTTTGAAAACACCACTAAAAACTTTTATATCATAAGAAAATGCTTCAACATTTACATTTCTTTTTTTACCCTCAGTGTGTCTTACAGTAGCTTTAAAAGTTACTGTATCTCCAAGCTCAACAGGTGATAAAAACTGGCAGTCACTTGCAACTAGCACTACATTTCTCTCATTTACAGCAGCCATAGCAGCATAATCAGCCGCACTAAATATAAACCCCCCATGCACAAGTCCCATATCATCTGCTACCATATCTTTTGTAGTCAAAAGCTCCAACTCAACATGACCATTATCCATCTTTTGAATAGTTCCACATAGGTCTGTGTGGATCCTTTGGTGAGTTTTTAGTGCTACTTCATTTTTTATGAGGTACTCACTAAGATCGTTATCGACCTCTTCTAGTTCCTCTTCTTCTACTGTTTTTTTCTTTTCTTTTGCCATCTATTTATCCTTAGTTAGTCTTACATATACTCTTTGGGGAGCTGGATACCCCTCTACTGTTTTTGTGTTATCTTTTGGATCTAAAAAGTCTTCCAAAGACTGCCCCTCTATCCACTCAGTCTTTCTTTGTTCACTCTCATCTGTTTTTGAAGTCTCTAAAACTTCAAAGCTTACAAACCCAGCCCTAAAACACCAATGTTTAAGAGCTTTTATAGTTGGAACAAAATATATATTTGGTATTTTAGAGTATGAATTCTCAGGACACAAAGCATACTCATCTTCACCATCTATATAAAAAGTATCAAGTATCACTTCACCCCTTTTATCAAGTGATCGAAAAAGCTGCTTTAACATAGCTACTGGATCACTTCTATGGTAAAGAACACCTAAACAAAAAATAGTGTCAAACTTCTCTTCATAAAACTCAGCATGTTCAACTCCAAGCATCTCATAAACGATCTTACTTTTTACAAAATGGTTTATAAAATCAAACTGTGTCTTATAAAGTGGTGATGGGTCAAAACCAACAAGCAATGCCGGGTCATCTTCTAACATACGAAACATATAGTAACCATTGTTACACCCTATATCGGCAACTCTTTTATCTTTTAAATTAAAATGTTTTCTCAAAAGGTTGTACTTTATGTTGCTTTGCCACTCTGTATCTATAAAAAGATCAAAAATTTTAAATGGACCTTTTCTCCATGGCATCATCTTTTTTGCTACACCCTTAAGATCACCCTTGTAGTCTCCAACAACCTCTATAACATCGCCTAGCTTAACATCACACTTGACATCTTCTAAACTCTTTAACTCTTCTCTTAGTGGCTTAATGTTTTTCCATGTAAGCCATTTTTGTCTATCTTCTCTTATATTTTTTAGATCCATAATCTACTTTGCAGTTTATTTTTATATAATTATATCTTAAATCGTATTTTTTTACCCAAGGGGATATATTTGAGATTAGAAAGAAAAGCTACTGTAGTATCTACATCTGTAGCAGGTTTGTTGGTTGTTATGAAGATGACTGTGGGTTTACTTAGTGGTTCGATCGCTGTTTTAGCATCTGCTATAGATAGCTTTTTAGACCTTATAGTGTCACTTTTTAACTACTTTGCACTAAACACTGCAGAGTCCATTCCAGATGAAGAGTTTAACTTTGGAAAAAGCAAAATGGAACCACTTGCAGCTGTGATTGAGGGTACTGTGATCACACTCTCAGCACTGTTTATTTTATATGAAGCTGTAAAGAAGATACTAAACCCACAAGAGATGCTTTATATGAGTGAATCTATTATAGTGATGGTTATATCTATAGTTATTACAGGGTTTTTGGTACTTTTTTTAAACTATGTAGCTAAAAAAACAAACAACCTTGTCATAAAAGCAGATGCTCTGCACTACAAAACAGATATCTTCTCAAATGCTGCAGTTTTAGTCGCTCTTGGTCTTGTAGCGTTTACAGATGAGCAACTAATAGATGCGATCATAGGTTTAGGGATCGCTGTTTACATGATCTACTCATCTATTCCGATCATAAAAGATGGTCTGCTTATGCTTTTAGATGCAGCCTTGCCAGAAGAAGAAGTTAAAAAGATACAAGATACAATCATTAAACACAAAGAGGTTACAGGTTATCACTTCTTAAAAACAAGAGAATCTGGTTCAGATATTTTTATATCTGTTCATGCTGTTTTTAATGTCTCAATCTCACTATACGATGCCCACCTTATAGCTGATAAGATCGAAGATAAATGGAGAAGACTCTACCCTGACAAAAAAGTACATGCTCTGATCCATATGGACCCGTATGATGATTCAGATATAAATACACTAGAAGACAAATGTTAACATCATTTATCTTCTACATTATACTCCTCTTCAAT
>JBEPWC010000118.1:0-6209 GCA_041642615.1 Sulfurimonas sp.
CTTTTGGATCTTTATCTCCAAGAGGAGCTATCTTATAAAGATTTGAGAGAGCTTCCCAGTCAACATTATCTATCTCGTATATCCATTTTAGTTTCATTAAAAACTCTTTATATATCAAAGTATTCTGATTTAATTATAACTTAAAAACAATACTATTGAAAAAAGAATAAATCAGATTTGTACGATATTGATAACAATTATTGATTTTAATATTCTATTAAGTTTAAATATGGAATAATTGCTCCAACAATAATGATAATGCATATCATTACAAAAGGAAATTCAAATGAAAATAAAAAAAATAGGGACTTCACTACTTGCTTTTTCTATACTTGCTACTTCTGCTTTAGCAGATGACAAAGCAGAGATTCAAGCTTTAAAACAAGAGGTAAAAGAGTTAAGAGAGATATCTCAAATACTAATAGATGAGACAAGTGATCTTAAAACTGGTTTTAGCTACACAACAGTTGATAGCGAAAAATCTCACAGTGGAATGGGGAGTGCAGCTTCAAAGGTGTACTACTCTAAATCACCTCTTAGTATTGGTGGTTATGGGAAGATGGACTACGTTTACTCTCAAAACGAAGGCTCTTCCAACACTGATAAAATAGATCTATACAGATTTATCCCATATATAGGTTATAAATTTACAGATAATATTATTATGAATACAGAGATCGAATTTGAACACGGTGGGATTAAAGATGGTGCTGCTGGTGATGGTTATGTGATCATAGAGTTTATGTACCTTGACTTCCTTTTAGATGAGAGTTTTAACGTAAGAGTTGGTAATCAGCTTGTTCCTATGGGACTTATAAATGAAAGACATGAGCCAACACTATTTACAACAGTACAAAGACCAAATACATCTAAAAAACTGATCCCATCTACATGGCATGAAAACGGTTTGGTAGCATATGGTAATATTACAGATGATGTTACATACAAACTGGGTGTTTTTTCTGCACTTGACTTAACTATGGGAGCAGGTGAAGGTAACGACTGGTTAAGAGACAGCCGTATAGGTTCATTTAGAAACACGAACAGACTAAAGCCGGCTGTTACAGCGAGAGTTGACTACACAGGTGTAAACGGTCTTATGATAGGTGCATCTACATACAACGACTCAAATATAATGATGATAGATACACACTTTAACTACCAAAAAGATGCATTTAGAACTTATGGTGTTGTAACTCAAACTAATCGTGACGATGCTCCTATAGGTGAACCTGAGAAAGCTCAGGGTGGTTTTATAAACTTTGGTTACGATCTTTTATCGTTAACAAAATCTAAAGATAAAATGCCTGCTTTCATTCAGTATGAGAGTGTATCAGCTCAAGAGGAATTAGCTGGGGGTGGTTCTGTTGATTCAACAGATACGATCACAGTTGGTATAAACTACTTCCCGCATGAACAAGTTGTTCTTAAAGCTGATTATGCGATGAGTACAGACAACTCAAAAGCTTCTACTGAAGATGAAAAAGACATATTTAGTTTATCTATGGGATTTATATTTTAAAAAAGAGATGCTATGTTAAAAAAACTTACTTTTTTTATCCTTTTACTTGCACTCCCTTTGAGTGCAAAAGTTCTTATATCACCTCAGGAGTCTATGAAAATGGCTTTTGGGGATGGTGTAGAGGTTACAAAAAAAAATATTCTACTTAAAAAAGATCAAGCACAAAGGGTACAAAAAAGTGCAAGGGTAAAAATACCTAGTAAGATTGTTCGTGTTTATACAGCTATAAAAGACTCAGAAATAGTAGGTTATGGGATACTGGTAAATAAAAAAGTCAGATCTAAAAACGGTGTTATCTTATACCACATTTCCAAAGACGATCTACTTCTAAGCATAGAAGTGATCTCTTTTAATGAGCCACTAGAGTACCTGCCATCTGAAAACTGGAACAAACAGTTCAACAATACCAAAACAGATCATATGTTGCAGGTGTCAAAAAACATCCCGACAATCAGCGGAGCTACTCTAAGTGCTAATGCTATAACTGATGGATCAAGGATAGCTTTTGCTGTATATAATGAGATCTTAAAGAGTAGATAATGAAGTTCACAGTTATAAAAGATCTAAAGCAATACAAGGTGATGAAGCCTATTTTATCCTCTGTTTTAATATTTAGTATTTTATATATAGTTTCAGATTTTTTTGTAAAGTATAATAATTTTGGAATAACACCAGAGGTTGTAAAACTTACAGTTTTAGGAGATGAGGAACAATTTTTAGACCCCTTAGGTAAAAATGCATTTTTAGAGTTTTGGCATATTGAGATCTTTTCGATCATGATGGTTTGTTTTATAGTAAGCACCATATATATAAGACTCTCAAAGGGCTCTTATAGAGCTTTATTTATAGTAAATATACTACTTATTAGTGCGATCATATCACTAGTGTTACTACCTGTTTTGTACTTTTATTCTAGTATGTTTATATACCCTTACCTATTTACATTTTATCTATGGCATATACTTATATTTGTAACATCATTAATCTCACTTAAGGCTCTTTATAGTGCATAGTGCATACAAGGCTTCGATTTTATACTTTGCTGTTTTTACCATGCTGTTGCTAGTAAGTGGGTATATGATCTTTGAATCAAAGATCGGATTTAGTGCTGAGTCTGCTCTAGAGTACTACATAGGCAATGAAGATAAGTTTATGGTTGCTAAGAGTAGTGCTGGTATTTTAAAGCTGGTATTGCCGCATATATTTGCTTTTGCGATTCTTTCTATGGTTGTGATCCACTTTATCGCTTTTACAAAATACAAAAATTCAAAGGCTGTTTTACTTTTAATATATACTATTTTAATCTCTCAAACATTTGAGATCTTTGCACCTTTTGCTGTCATAAATATCTCTAGTTATTTTATCTACCTTAAACTTGCATCTTTTTTTATCTACATGACACTTATTCCTATGGTACTTTATATCTTATTTATCTCTATTGTAAGAGATTAACCTTCTTATATTTTTACTAATAACTAGCTTATTATCGCTCTGAAGGATTATGTATGCAATCCCATTATTGTCTAAAAACTTATACGCTTTTTGTTTTGGCATTACACTTACAGCCGTTGTGTATCCATCTAAAAGTGCGTTTGGCATATCAGATATAAGTGTTACAGATACGAACTCACTTTGAGATTTTTTTGCTTTTGGATCGATCAGGTGGTTGTTTTTCTTAGTCTCTACATACCTATTGTAGTTTCCACTAGTACTAATACCCATCTCATTGGCGATCGTTTTAAAGCTAATAAGAGGCTTACTTGATCTTGGATCATTTATATCTATATGACAACTACTTAAACATCTTATATCACCACTTGCTGCTACTACTGCCATTTTTATATTTTTGGATTTTAAGTACTTTATAGCTTCATCAACTGCAAAACCTTTACCCATTCCACCCAAGTCTATTTTTATCCCTTTACCTAGTTTTGCTTCGTAGTGATTAAAGTGCACTAAGCCAAAACCCAACTTGGTTTTTTTTATAACATTAGAGTAGGGGATAAACTCATATTGTCCAAACCTGAACAAATCTTTAGTTATTGATCCAATAGTTATATCGAAATAGCCATCGGTTTGGTTATATAACTCTCTAGATATTTTAAGTGAGTTGTATGTGAAGGTGTCGAGTTTTTCAGTTTTGTTTTTATTTAGTTTTGAGACTACAGAGTTAGGATCATAGCTAGATATTGATTTTTCTATATCTTTAAAGATTTTAAATACGTTATTTGAGTGTTTTACTTGCTCTTTTTTTAGTTTTACACTTACAAATGTTCCCATTGCAACATGTGTCCTTGTAAGTAGATCTGCATATAAAAAAATTGGTAGGATTAGGAGTATTAACTTCATCTGTTTTAGCCACTACTGAGCAAAAGCTCAATAGTTTTAGTTGCTGTGCTTACTGAACAAATACGTGTGGAACTATAAGTGGATATCTTTTCATTTTACGGTAGATATGTTTACGCACAACTTGACGTAGATCATTTTCTAATGCACGCCCATTTTCTAGTAAACCATCTTTTATGTGTAGTAAAAAGTGCTCTATTACATCTTCCATCTCTTTAGCAAAAGCTTTGTCTTGCTTGTCTGCTACTAAACCAAAAGTTGTAACTTTTGGTTTTGAGAGCATCTTACCATGTTGCCCATCAACCTCTGCGATGAGCATTACAATACCTTCTGATGCCAGTTTTTGACGATCAAGTACAATATCGTCATCGATCTTATGGTTGTTTTGGTTGTCTATGTAAGTTTTACCAGACTTAACTGTTTTAACCTTTCTCATATACTTTGGAGCTACCTCTACTGAGTCACCATCGTTCATTATGTAGATGTTTCTCTCAGGAACTCCACAAAGTACAGCAGTCTCTTTGTGACGCATAACGTGGTTATACTCACCGTGAACTGGTAGGAAAAATTTAGGGTTTGTTAAACGAAGCATTAGTTTTTGCTCTTCGATCGAAGCATGACCAGATACATGGATATCTTTGTCATAAGATATTTTTGCACCAGCACGTTGTAGATGGTTTAACATACCTGATATACTTCCCTCATTACCGGGAATTGCACGAGATGAAAGAACGATCAAATCAGTTGGTTTGATCTTTATGTGTCTATGCTCACCAATACTCATTCTAAAAAGTGCTGAACTTGGCTCACCTTGACTTCCTGTAGTTACGATCAAAACATCTTTGTCACTCATATGTGCAACTTGTTCTGGTTCTATAAAAGCGTTTTTAGGAAGTTTTACATAGTCGTATTGCATTGCGATCTCAATGTTTCTCTCCATTGAACGCCCGATCACACAGATCTTACGACCATACTTTATACCATACTGTATAGCTTGTTGAACACGGTGGATGTTTGAGCTAAAAGTTGAAAGGATCACGCGACCCTCTGCTTTGCTAAACACACGATCAAGTGCTGGTGCTACACTTAACTCTGATTGAGTTGGAAGTGTATTATATGAGTTTGTAGAATCACTTAAAAGACAAAGAACTCCCTTGTCTCCATAGTGAGCAAGTCTATGCAAGTCTGCTGTATAGCCATCTATTGGTGTGTGGTCTATTTTAAAATCACCTGTGTGGATGATCGTACCAGCATCCGTTGTGATCGCCAAAGATGAAGAGTCTATGATAGAGTGTGTCATATGCATCCACTCAATTTTAAAATCTTCACCAATTTCATACACTTTTCTTTTCTCGATCGGATTGAAAAAGCTTCTATGCTCTTTTATGTGGTGTTCATCAAACTTATTACCGATCATTGCTAGTGGAAGTGGTGTAGCGTAGATCGGAAACTGCATCTCTTTGTAAAGGTATGGCATAGCACCGATGTGATCTTCGTGAGCGTGAGTTATGATCACAGCTTTGATCTTATCTTTGATCTCACGTAGATATGAAAAATCAGGTACTAATATATCTACTCCGTGCATATCCTCATCAGGGAAACTCATACCAACATCAACTAAAATTGCTTCTTTTTGAGTCTCAAATACAGTGATATTTCCACCGATTTCACCTAAACCACCAAGTGGGGTGATACGGATCTTATCTTTTGAGTTAAGGTCTAGTTTAAAATGTGGATTTAATCTTTGTTTATGACCCTCTTGGTTTAGAGCTACAAACTTTTTAAGGTTTTCATCAACAGGTGTTGATTGACGACGACGTCCACGCCCTCCACCTTTGCTACGGTTTTGATTGTTTTTACTGTTTGGTTTACGACTATTGTTATTTGGTCTACGATTTTGCTGTGTTTTTTGTTCTTGCTTTTGTTCTTGCTTTACGTTGCCATTAGTTTCTGGCTCTACTACTTTTTCTTTATTTTCCATCCAAACTCCCTTGTACTGAAAACTCCTATAAGGAACAAATTTTCAGTGTTTTATTTTATTTTATTTTTTTATAGAGTTGGTGATAGTCTTGAGTAGTTACTTGATGGGGTCGAATCGTTAATGCAAGATTTAATTGTTTAAAAACCTCTTGAAGTTTTGTTTTTTCATATTTTGAAGATAAATTTTTCATCAAAGTCTTTCTAGGCTGCGTGAATGCATATCTTAGCATATCCTCGAAATCTTTATCTGTTCTATCTTTATCTTTCTCGATCAAAAAAACCGCAGAATCAATTTTTGGAGGTGGTTCAAAAGCAGTTGGGGGAACTTTTACAACAATTTTTGCAGTCCCTACACTCTGGG
>JBEPWC010000119.1:0-6191 GCA_041642615.1 Sulfurimonas sp.
AATAAATTATGTTAGCAATACCATTAGATGAAAAAAACTCAACTACTATTTCAAAGCTTTATGGAAAAGCCCCTTATTTTGGACTATATGATGGAGTAGAATTTAAAGTTGTAAAAAACGAAGTAAAAGGTGATGGACCATCATCTGCAGAGTTTTTGAAAAAAAATGGTGCTACATCTACAGTTTTTTACCATATGGGTGAGGGAGTGTATAACTCTTTTGTAGAAAATAATATGGATGTATATACAGCTAATTATAACGAATATGAGTTTCCTAAAGCGTATGAGCTTTTAAGTAGAGGTGAGTTAACAAAACTTGACCAGAGCAACTATAAAAAACTACTTGATCCAGGTAATGGTGGATCTTGTCAGTGTGGATGTGAGGACTAGTTGTGAGTCAGGTTAAAGATCTAAATTACTATCTTTGTCTAGATTACCCAATAGAGTGTTATATGGGTGAACATGAAGTTGGAGATGCATATTTAGCTCAATTTAGCGACTTTGATATAAAAGCAGCAAGTGAAGATTATTATGAGGCTATTGAGATAGCACACGAGTACTTGAGGGTACATATAAAAAAACAGCTTGAACTTGGTAATGATCTGCCAAATCCGGGTGAAGGAATGAGATTTATGGAACATAGAGAAGCATTAAAAGCATATAGAGCAAAAGACTATGAAAAAGCGATGAGTCTTTGGATGCAAGAGGTAAAACACAAAAACGATCAGGCTATGACAAATATAGGCTTAATGTATCTAAAAGGCGAGGGAGTTGAGAAAGACTTTGTCAAAGCAAGAGAGTGGTTTGAGAGAGCTAGTGAGTATGGAAATGATTCAGCAAACTACAATTTAGCACTGATATATCAAACAAAACTTGGTGTAGATGAAGATCAAGATGCGGCAATAGATTACTTTAGACGTGCGGTTACTAAAAACCACCAAGGTGCTAACTTTAGACTGGGTCTTGTGCTTTTAAAAGACAGAAGGGATCCGCAAAAGGTAAAAGAAGGTTTTGAGTGTATGCTAAATGCAGCTAAAAGTGGTCATCCTATGGCATTAGCTCAGATGGGCGGAGTAGACAAAGAACCAAACACTTCGTGTGAGCCAAACAATACATTTAGATCGTATCCAAAAGATAAACAGATAGTAGTTATTGAAGATGCGATAGATAGATACATAAGACCTATTTTGGTAAAAGATGGCGGTGACATTGAGCTACTTGATTACATTAATGATCCAGACATTGAGATCAGACTTGCATACCAGGGTAATTGTGCTGGTTGTTCTATGGCATCAACTAGTACATATGGGATCATTTCAGACACACTCTCACAGGTTATAGATCAAAACATCAGGTTGTATGTAATATGATTAAAATAGCTTTTGCATCAAAAGATGGCATAAATGTTAATTAGCACTTTGGATGGTGTGAAAAGTTCTATATCTATGGTATTAACGAAGAGAGTTATGAGCTTTTAAAAGAGGTTGAATCATCACAAAAGCATGAAGCAGAGGTTGATAAACTTGAATACAAAATAGAGTGCATAGATGGTAGTGACATAGTCTATGTTACACAAATAGGTCCAAAAGCTGCAAACATGGTTAAATACGCAGGTACTTACCCTATGAAAGCTTCAAGTGAAGATGAAAAGATAGAAGATGTTCTAAAGTCTATGCAAAAGCTAATATCTAATCCTCCACTATGGTTAAAAAGGATACTTTTAAAATGAGTGAAGCTATCAAGGTAAGTAAAGATTTATACTACATTGGTGTTAGTGATCCAGATATCAGGACATTTGATATTATCATGAAAACAGCCAATGGTACTACATATAATTCGTACCTTGTAAAAACACCTGAGGGTGTGATCATTTTCGATACTGTTAAAAAAGAGTTCCAAGATCAGTTTTTTAAAAATATAGAATCACTTTGTGATTATGAAGATATTAAGTATGTTGTTATGCACCACCTTGAGCCAGATCACAGTGGAGCTTTGGCAGAACTTACAAAAAAAGCACCAAGTGCAAAAGTTTTTATATCTCCTATGGCTCAACCTATGCTCAAGTCAATAGCTCAAAGCAGCACTATGGAGTTTGAAACGGTATGGACAAACAAAGAGCTTAAATTTGGCGGTAAAACACTAAAGTTTTACAGTACACCAAACCTACATTGGCCTGAGACTATGAGTTCATATTTAGTTGAAGACAAAGTACTTTTTAGCGGTGATGTATTTGGTTCACACTATTATGATCCAAGACTATTTGATGATCTTGTTGGGGATTTTGACTACGCGTTTAAGTACTACTACGATCATATAATGCGTCCCTTTAAGAGCGATGTAAACAATGCACTTGCATTCTACAAAACATTAAACATAGACATTATATGCAACTTACATGGTCCGATCATGAGAAGTAATCCACATAAATATATAGACCTTTATAAAAAGTGGAGTACGAAAGAAGATAGGCTCCATGGTAAAAAAATTATCTCAATTTTTTATGTAACTAGTTATAAAAATACTAAAGATATGGCACAAAGTATTTATGATGGAATTGAGTCAGATGAAAACTTGATCGCTAATATATATGATCTCACAGCACTAGATGAGGCAAATATGCTCAGTATCTTAGAAGAGAGTACTGGGATCTTAATAGGAGCTCCAACGATCAACGGGGATGTTCCAAAACCTGTTTGGGATCTACTCTCATGTATGATGCTTTTAGAGAAAAAAGGGAAATTTGGAGGATGTTTTGGCTCGTATGGTTGGAGTGGTGAAGCTGTTGAGATGATGAACCAAAGACTAAAAGCGTTGAAGTTTCGAGTGCCACTTCAACCAATGAAAGTTAAACTCATACCTACAAAAGAGGAGTTGTTTGATAGTTACAATTTTGGTGTGGAGTTTGGCAAAATTGTAAATGGAAAAATGGTGGAGATGACGTTATGATTTATGAAACTAAAAATGAAGTCTTAGAAGCTAAAGTCACAAACCTACTACAATATTTTGCAAAAGATGATTACGCAAAAAATACTATAGCTCCGCATGTAGCTAAGGTCTCTTTGGAGATGAACCATCTTTACCAAGATCTAGGGTTTGAGAATAGAATAGAGATGGGAAGGTACATGAAAGAGTACTTTCCAAAACTAAGTAACATGAAACCAAAAGAGACGTTATGGAAAAAGTATCTATATGATCTCATACTAGAAACGGCTCCAGCCTGTGCAGAGTGTAACGATCAGGAAACCTGTTTTGCCTGTAAAGTGTAAGTTTATTGCTCTTTACAAGCACCAAAGGTGCGCGGGCTCACTGCCGAAGTGAACTTAGCGTTAGCGTAGTTGGCGGAATTTACTTCCGACAACGTAATAAAATAAATGAAGAGGTTCCCTTCATTTTATGAAATAAAATTAAGGAGTAGTTATGGAAGTATATTTAGATAATAATGCGACAACAAAAGTAGATGAAAAAGTTTTTGAAGAGATGAAACCGTTTTTTTGTGAGGTTTATGGAAATCCAAACTCATTACACAGCTTTGGATCCAAAACTCATAAAAAAATGTTAGAGGCGATTGATTATTTGTATGAGGGGATCAATGCTAATGATGAAGATGATGTGGTCATAACTGCAAATGCAACAGAAGCTAATAACTGGGTGATCAAAAGTACATGGATTGATCATATACTAAATGGTGATAAAAACCATATAGTTACGAGCGAAGTAGAACACCCTGCGATCACAGCGGCTTGTAACTTTTTAGAAAAACAAGGTGTTGAGGTAACTTACCTAAACGTAAATGAAGAGGGCGTACTAGATGCTGAGTCAGTTAAAAAAGCTATAAAAGATGACACAGCTCTTGTTTCGATCATGTGGGCAAACAATGAAACTGGAAAGCTTTTTCCGATAAAAGAGATCGGTGCTATATGTAAAGAAAAAGGTATACCTTTTCACTCAGATGCTACTCAGGCTATTGGTAAAGTAAAAGTAGATGTTGAAGATGCAAACGTAGATATGATAAGTTTTTCTGCTCATAAATTTCATGGACCAAAAGGTGTAGGGGGACTTTATATTAAAAAAGGTGTAAAGCTTAGTCCATATATGCACGGTGGTGAACAGATGGATGGCAGACGTGCGGGAACTGTAGATGTAGCAAGTATGATTGGTATGGGAAAAGCTATGCACTTAGCTACAAACACTATGGCACTTGCATATGAGATCAACCATGTTGGAATGCTAAGAGATAAGCTTGAGCGTGCAATTTTGAAACTCCCTGACACAATTGTGATCGGTGGAAGTGATAACCGTACACCTAACACAACACTGATCTCAATTAAAGGTGTTGAGGGTGAGTCAATGCTTTGGGATCTAAATCAAAATGGCATTGCCGCATCAACAGGTAGTGCATGTGCAAGTGAAGACCTAGAAGCAAACCCTGTTATGAACGCTTTTGGAAGCGATAGTGAGCTTGCTCATACGGGGATCAGGTTTTCACTAAGTCGCTTTAATACAGAAGAGCAGATCGATTATGCAATTGAACAGGTTACAAAAGCAGTTGAGCGTTTACGTGGAATCTCTAGTTCATATGCATACGCACCAAAAAGCCACGCGAGTGGATTGTAAAGAGATTTTGCATCAAGTGCTCACCACCCCGTCATTCCCAGCTTGACTGGGAATCTAATATAATAAAATTAAGGAGATATAAGTTATGGCAAAAGGTAGTTTAGTAAGTGGATCGATTTGGGATGAGTATAGTGATATAGTCGTAGATAGAATGAATAATCCTCAACATCAAGGGCATATTACAGAAGAGGAAGCTGAAGATATGAACGCTAAGCTTGTAGTTGCTGATTTTGGTGCTGAGAGTTGTGGTGATGCAGTGAGACTCTACTGGGCAGTTGAAAAAGATACCGATAAGATCATAGGTAGCAAGTTTAAAAGTTTTGGATGCGGTACGGCGATCGCAAGTAGCGATATTATGACAGAGTTATGTATGGACAAAACTGTAGATGAAGCTGTAAAGATCACAAACATAGATGTAGAAAAAGCTATGCGTGATAACCCAGACACTCCTGCCGTTCCACCTCAAAAGATGCACTGCTCAGTCATGGCATATGACGTGATCAAAAAAGCTGCTGCAACATACAAAGGTGTGGATATGGAGAGTTTTGAGGAGGAGTTCATCATATGTGAATGTGCTCGTGTAACTCAAGACACCCTAGTAGATGTAATAAAAATAAATGACCTCAAAACTATAGAAGAGATAGTAGACTTTACTAAAGCGGGTGCATTTTGTAAGTCGTGTATAGAACCAGGTGGACATGAGGCAAAAGATCTTTATCTTGTAGATATTTTAAAAGATGTAAGAGCTGAGATGGAGCGTGAGCGTTTAGAAAAAGCGGCTAGTACAGCCCCAGATGAAAAACCTGTATTTGCAGATATGAGTTTAGTTCAAAAAATACGTGCAGTTGATAGTGTTGTTGAAGAGTTTGTTCGTCCTATGCTTATTATGGATGGTGGTGATATGGAAGTTGTTGACATTAAAGAAGAGGGTGGATACTACAATATTTATATAAAATATCTTGGTGCATGTTCAACATGTAGCACAGGAAGTACAGGTACACTTTATGCGATCGAGAGCACACTTAAACAAAACCTTGATGACAATATAAGAGTTATGCCAATATAATTAAAATCTATTGTTGCTAGTTGATTGTTTTTTTGTATAATTGCAAAATGACAACACTAGATATAGACACTCAACACACATGGCATCCGTACAGTTCTTTGCCTCCAAAGACAAAAGTACTTGCGGTTAAAAAGACATATGGGCGTACCATAGTTTTAGAAGATGGCAGAGAGCTTACAGATGCAATGAGTTCATGGTGGAGTGCGATCCACGGATATAACCACCCAAAACTTATAGATGCACTAAAAAAACAAGCTGAGATCATGCCCCATGTTATGTTTGGAGGTCTTACACACGAACCAGCAGTAAGGCTAAGTAAAAAACTAGCAGATCTAAGTGGGCTACCAAGTGTTTTTTTGGTCGATAGCGGTAGTGTAAGTGTTGAAGTTGCTCTAAAAACTGCAATACTATACAGTAAAGCTAAAGGTAGAGATAAAAATAAGTTTATAGCTCTTGATAACGCTTATCATGGGGACACTTTGGGTTGTATGGGTGTATGTGATCCTATAAAC
>JBEPWC010000120.1:0-6183 GCA_041642615.1 Sulfurimonas sp.
TTTAAATATCCTGTTTATAACATTGATTGAAGATTTTTTATATTCATTTGAAGACTTAACTAGTATTATAAACTCTTCTCCACCATATCTTATAGCTATATCTTCATCTTCTCTTAGTGTACCTTTTAAGATACTGCCAATTTTAGTTAATATCCTATCGCCCGCATCATGTCCATATGTGTCGTTTACTTTTTTAAAGAAATCTATATCTATAACAGCTAGTACGTAGTCATCTAAATTTATTTTATTTTCTACATGGTAGAGATAGTTTCTGTTGTATACGTTTGTTAACCTATCAATAAAAGAGGTCTTTTTGATCTTATTGTATCTGTAAAGTTGATATATCAGTGTAATTAGGCTGATAAGAACAATTAAAAGTATAAGAGTGATACCTATTTTAATGATCGAGAGCACATTATCTATCTCAGATATTTTATCAACTGCAAAGTCAATCGCAAGTACAAGTTCTACCTCATCTTTATTTAAAATAGGGACTAAATAGCTAATAGAGAGTTTTTGCAAAACCTGATGTCTTATAACAAGTGGTTTTTTTACTTTATAAAGCTCATACCACTTATCACTTGCGATATCAAGTTTTTGATTTAACATAGATTTTTCATCACCAGAAGATGCATCTACTAAAAACCTAAAAATATCGTTTTTATCTTTATATAAAATATATGCGTATTTTATGTTATCAGTTAATATATTTTTTACACATATTTCAAGTCTTTTTCTAAGCTCAGCATCTGATTTTAACTTCTCTATATAGTTTTCTTCATCTATATCTATAACACTTTTTATATGTGAAGCTTTATTTTTAGTTATCTCAAATAGATCAGATGTAGATAGCTTAAACATACTGTTTTGAATAGTCTCTTCATACCTTAGTATAAGTAATAGTAAAAAAATTAAAAAAGAAACGACTATAAGGGAAACTAGAGTTAAGAAAAACTTATTCTTTAAAATATTTTTAATCATCTATATCTTCTATATATTTTTTATACTCTTGCGATAAAATAACGCCACTTTTATCGAGTCTATTTTTTATGAACACTATATTTGGTCTACTTTTGTTCCAAAAAAATGCACCAATATATCTGCCATTAGTCATCAATCTTCTATAGTTATTTGTAAAATAGATTATATTTGCATTTTTACACTCTTCATGGCTTAAATCATTTTTGTCAAAAACAAAATCTGCATCTTTACAATTTTTGCTTATTGTAAAATATTTAGAGTATATCTTTTCTGACTTTTTAGATATATTTGGTATATAAATTTTTGCTCTTTTTTTGAGCATATCATTAGATATCTTTGAAACTATCTTAGCTTCTAGTTCTATCTCTTTATCATACTCATCAAGCATAAATACTTTTTGGCTTGAAAAGCTTAGTGAGAATAGTGTTATTAGTATTATGAGTATCTTCATTAGAACACCCACTTTGTACTAAATGTAACTTTTGGTTCATAGTCTTCTAGTGCAAAATTTCCAACACTTGCATCTTGACTTAGACCCTCTTTATATAAAGATTTAGTTGAATCATCTAAAATGTTTTCAGCTTTTAAGCTTAGAGAAATATCTTTAGAATATTTATATGTAACACCTAGGTTAAAGTTATGACTTTCATCTACATCTACATCATAATAACTGTAGGCACATCTATGAATTAGTGATGAAAAATACTCAAACTTTTCAAAAGAACCGCTAAATTTTAAAAAAGCACCCTCATTTGCGTTATTGATCTCTTCACTTAAGTTTGTCCTAAAAATATTAAATGACAATTCATGATTTTTAAAAAGATCATACTTTAGATCTAAAACAAAATTATCTACCTCTATTGTGTGATCTACATTTATAAATCCAACAGGTGCATAGTATATAAAGTCATCCATCTTAGTATTGTTATAAAGTAAACTAAGTCTAAAACTATTATTTGCATACACTATTTCTAAATCACTATACTCATATTTTTGAGTATCGAGTTTATCTTCAAACTGACTTTTGTTGTCTACACTATAAAAAGATGGGGCTATACTTGTTTTGGTATAAAACGCTTTTATACCAAAGTTGTTTGTTGGGTTATATATTGTACCAACTCTATAGTGAGTATTTTCCTCATCCTCAACATTATCATCTCTATCGTACCAGTCATGTTTTAAATTTAAAATAAATAAAAGATTTTTAAGTGCTCTATAGTCATCTTGTAAAAATAGAGTATACTTTTTCTCTTTATTAAAGTCTGAAAAACTTTCAAAACTTGTTTTAGTATTTAGAAAGTTTACTACATAAGCATCATCTAATGTGTATTTTTTATATTGATAATTTGCACCTATTAGCAGATTGTTATCAAAAAAGTTAAACTTTTTAGAAACTAATGCACTGCTTTTATTTACTTTTATATCACTGTTATACTCTTTAGGTGTTGTGTTAAATGGATCTGTTACATCTACAACAGACATCACACCAATACCATCATTAGGTAAATTAACTGGATTGATATCGTTTAATTCAAAATACCTTATCCTATTAAAATCATGTGAAAGCTTTATTTCAAGTGATTTATCTTTAAGAAACAAAGTACTAAAGTCTATAAATGCATCATCTGTTTTATAAGTTGCATCATCAGGATTAACATCCAAAGATAGACCTGTAAAATTCTCTTTATCCATGTATGAATATCCAAAGTTTACAGCAGTATCATCTTTTTGAATATTTAAATAGATATAGTTACTATTGGAGTCATTTTTTAAAGTGTTTGATTTATAAGTGTTCTCATCTTTTTTAGAAACATTGCTTGCATAGGCTAAATATGACCAGCCATTTTCAAAAACCTCAGAATGAGATACACCTTGCATGGACGAGGCGTTGTCAGATACATTTAGGTACAAACCAGAAGCATTCTCTTTTTTGGAATCTTTTGTATAGATCCTTATAAAAAATACACCATCACTACTGCCTAGTGAAAAAGAGCTGTTCCCTCTGTATATCTCTACATAATCAACTATGTCCATAGGAAATTCCATCCACGATGCAGATGGACTCATAGTGTAACTCGAACTAACTTCATGATCATTTATAAATATTCTAAAAAAACCGCTAAGGTCTGTCTTGCTTCCTGATAATGAGAGGTTAAGTGATCCAAATCTGTTTTTATTCAAGTTACTTAGAGGGAATTCTTTAAGAAGATCACTTAAAGTTGTGTACTGCATCAGTCTTATCTCTCTTTGAGAGTAGATGGTGACATTTCCAAGTTTTTCATCAAGTGTGTAGAGTGACTCTTGAGTATTTTTTTCATACTCTTCTAAAAGTGAGTCAAGACTATCTGCAAATATGCTGCTAGTAGACAATAAAAATAATAAAAGATATCTTTTAAACAAAATCGCTCCTAAACTTTGTGCATTATATTAAAAAACTGTTTAAAGTATTTTGAGTTTTGGCGTAATTACGATAATATAATAGATATTATCACTATTAAAGAAAATTTAAACTATGTGAATTAAGATTGGAATAAAGATATGACACAAATCATAGATATGAAAGAGTTTTCTTACTTTTTAAAAGTTAACAGAAATCTCATAGTAAAAAACTGGTTAAAAGAGGAAGAGGTAGTACACATTTTTAACACTCATTCTATGCCTGTGATCGATAAAAACATCTTAATCTTTAATGAGTTTTGTGATTGTTTTATAAGCTTATTTGAGTTTGATTTTGCTATTGAGCAGTGTCAAAGTAAATCTAGCTTTTTAAACCTTATGCACAACTACGAAATAACCTCTGTTGAGCTGTTTGTCCTAGTCACACTACTAAAAGACAGCATCGAAAACATAATATACGAACACGGATACCTCTCAAACTCACTACGAAAAGAGTTAAGAAACATAGGTATTAAAGTAGCAACTAACATTACAGAGATCTACTTAGAGGTTCAAAGTGGTGAGACATCTCATCTTAGTGAACATAACAATCTACTTAACGAATACAAAAGAGCTGTAGATCTTAGCAACATTGTCTCAAAAACAAACACTAAAGGTGTGATCACCTATGTAAATGATAAATTTTGTGAGATGTCAGGCTATACTAAAAGTGAACTAATAGGAAAGCCACACAACATCTTAAGACACCCTGGTATGCCAAAAGAAGCGTTTAAAGATCTGTGGGACACCATAAAATCCAAAAAACCTTGGAAAGGTGTAATCAAAAACATGAAAAAAGATGGCACTGAGTATATTGTAAACTCCTTTGTGATCCCAATCTTGGATGTTGATGGAGATATACTTGAGTATATTGCAATCAGACACGATATCACAGAGCTTGAAAATACTAAAGAGCAGTTAAAAACCATAAACCAACTTATGAAAAACAAAGTTGATGAACTTCATGTTATGACATCATCACTAGAACAACAAGCTACAATAGACAAACTAACAGGAATCTACAACAGAGATAAGTTTGAAGATCTTTTTACAAACGCCATAAATGATGCTTACTTAAACAAAAAGAAATTAAGCCTTGTGATCTTTGATCTAGACTTCTTCAAAGAAGTTAATGACACATATGGACACCAAGCAGGCGATCTAATTTTAAAAGAGATTGCAAACCTTGTCAAAAACAATGTAAAAACCAGTGATATATTTGCTAGATGGGGTGGTGAAGAGTTTGTTGTACTTTTACCAAACACAGATGTAGATGGTGCTTACCTTTTTGCACAAAAACTAAGAAAAACAATTGAAGAAAATGACTTTAAAGACACAGAAAAAATAACCGCTAGTTTTGGTGTTGGTGAGATGGATGAAAATGACAACAAAATGAGTATGTTTGAAAAAACAGACAGAGCACTATATGCAGCTAAGAAGAACGGCAGAAACAGAGTTGAAAAAGGACTAATTAGCTGTGCTTAAAGCATAAATTTGTCCCAAGGAGATACTACCATCATTTACAGGAGTGTACTCTTGAGAAAAATACTTAACATTACATTTTTTAAGTTTTGAGCATATTAGTTCTAAAAGGGTCTTGTTTTGAAAAACCCCACCACTAAGTATCACATCTAAGGATTCTTTTGTAGATATATCTACAACTATATTTGTCAGTGTATTTATAAACTTTGAAACAATTTTTTTGTCAAAAAAATCAAACTCTATATCTATAATCCCGTCTGTTATTTTATACTTAAAATATCCATCATAATTATGATCATAGCTCATCTCACACATAAGCCCAGCCTCACCCTCATAAGATTGATAATCTAAAAGATTAGCAAGTGAAGCTACAGCATCAAACATTCTTCCAACTGATGAACTAAGTGGTGCATTTAAGTTTTTAATATAACTTTGGTGCAATAGCTTGATCGTTGAGTCTGGAACAGCTTTTAAAAACTCTAGATCTTTTGCTAAGACATCATCTAAACTTAGCTTTTCAAAAAGTATAGAGAGTGCTACACGCCAAGGCTCTTTTATAGCTTTTTCTCCACCAAGCAGTTTTATGGGTTTAAAACTATACTTTCTCACATCTCCTACAAAAACCTCACCACCCCAAAGTTTCTGATCATCTCCATAACCTGTTCCATCAAAACTAAATCCTAAATACTCACCGCTTAATCCAAACTCTGCTTTAGTTGCATATATATGTGCTAAATGGTGCTGAACTTCAACTAGTTTAGTGTTTTGTTTTTTAGCCCATTTTGAACTCTCATAAGCACTGTGCTTATCACATACTATAACATTAGGCTCAAAATCATAGAAATTTTTAAATGTATAAATAGTCCTCTCAAAATACTCAAGACTCATTAGTGATTCAAGATCACCTATATGTGGAGATATGATCACATTATCATCATAACATATAGATATGCTACTTTTTTGATTTGCTCCAAGACTTAGGACCTTTTTATCTGTTTTTTTTGGAAGTTTAATTACCTTTGGTGCATATCCACGAGCAAGTCTTAGGGTTTGAATCCTGCTATCTGCTATTTGTACAACCGAATCATCAACAGCGTTAATGATCTCTCTGTCATAATCAAGTATAAACTCTACAAAAGGGAGTTTTTCCTCTATCTGTTCTTTTGTTGTTATTATAGGCTCTCCACCTAGATTTGCACTTGTTGCTACTAATGGAAAATCTAAAAGTTCAAAAAGCATATAGTGAAGAGGTGTATATGGAAGCATACAACCTATTCTGTCAAT
>JBEPWC010000121.1:0-6174 GCA_041642615.1 Sulfurimonas sp.
AGATTTTGATCAAAACTTAACATCTTGGAATATAACCCCTTATGATCTAAACTTTTCCAAAGAGGGTAATACTACAACAGCAGATATAAACGTAACTAACCTTAAGATCTCAGATGGCTCAGGGGAGCTTGTATATAGTGATCATAATGAAAAGTATATAAACTTTGTAGCAAAGATATCCTCACTAACAAAACTAAAACTATTTGAGACAAAAGAGGATGCACTTGAGTACTTAAACAAAAGTTTATTTGATGAGCTAAAAGGTAAAGAGTTCTACGCTGTTTCTAACAACACTCAAAACAAACAACTTTATAAGTTTACCTTTGATTCAAACGCAACCCACTGGGATGTTTTAACGTACGACAAAAGCTACAGTGAAGACAACATAACAGGAACTTTTGCAAATGCTAACATAGCAGTAAAAAACAACACACTTCAAGATGGTTCAGTACTTTATGCACTAAACAGTATAGAGTCATCTTACATAAGCTTAGTTAACACAGAAAACTCAAATGTAAGCTTTAGACTCTACACAGATCAAAGCAAAGCTTTAGAGTACTACAACGCTTATAACTTAAGAGACGATCTTGCAGGAGAAACCATATATGCTGTATCTCACAATGGAGAAAACAGTGGTCTTTTTAAGTTTGTATTTTCTCAAGACCTTACAACATGGAACATATCTACATATGAGACAGACTTTAAAGAGGCTACGCAGAGTGCAGATGCTAACATAGTTGTTCAAGAGGACAGAATTACAGACTCTGGAGATACACTTTTGCTAAAAGAAAAAACACAAGATTACATTGAGTTACAAGGGGTAAAAAACAAAAACTTGATCTTTAGGTTTTACACAACTCAAGAAGCGGCATTAAATGGTGCTGACACGAGGATTTGAACCCCGGGCCTGCTGATTACAAATCAGCTGCTCTAGCCAACTGAGCTATGTCAGCATTTTTTGAAGAGTAGAATTTTACTCTATTAACCTTTAGTAAAACTTATTTTCAGTACAATCCGTTTATGAAAAAAGAGATACAAGCACAAACATTTACACCAGTATACGACGAACAAGAAGACAGGATAAGACTCGCAGTTAACTACCAAGATATAAACAACAGAATAGACATTATGATCACACGCAGTTTTATCTTAAATCTCTCACCTACAGCAGATGAATTTTTAACTAAACACTACTCATCAGGATCCATTGAAACCACAGATGAACAAAACGTAGATATAGAAGAGAAAAAGTCACAAAGTGTATCTGCTACAGACAATGCAAATTTTGAGTTGTACCGTACATCTGAGGAGCTTCTAACTGAGGTAAATTTTCTATATGACAAAAACACTAACAACACTCTTTTAACATTTAGAACAAAAAACCATGTCGTAACAGCCATGCTTGACGAGATAAGTGTACACAAAACTTTTGAGGTTATAAAATCTTCAATACCATATATAAAATGGGGGATAGGTCACAATTTTTAGAACTATATTAATATGGCACCAATTAATTATAACTTTAATGGTGTCGGAGTCATTTAATAACCTTTTAAGTAAAATACCACTACACTTTGACTTGAAAAATAAGTTAAGGAATTTATTTGGCAAGAAAGATTAGAGTTTTTGTTGAAGATACATCTCAACATGTTTTACTTAAAAGTATAGACAGTCTTGTCCTTTTTAAAGATGAAGCTGACTACCTGACATTTGTCGAAATACTTAAAGAGTTAAACACAAAACACGATGTGTCTATTCACGCTTACGTTTTGATGCCTCAGTACTTTGAGTTTTTGGCTACTCCAACTCACGCTGATGCACTACCAAGGTTTATGCAGAGTCTTGGAAGAAAGTACGTAGGCTACTACAACAAAAAGTATAGTAGAACCGGTACCCTCTGGGAGGGCAGATACAAGTCTTCACTTGTTGAGGATTCAAGTTATCTTTTTGATGTTATGGTTTACATAGAAAAACTAGCTCCAAAAGGGCATAAGTTTAGTAGCATACATAAGAACCTTTATATGAAAGAAGACCCTTTAGTTTCATACAACAACATGTATAAAAAACTTGGGTTTACAGACAAAGAGAGACTAGAGAAGTATTCTAACTTTTTTAGCTTACTAGATGATGAAAAGATCAGCTTTATAGCAGGTTGTTTAGACAAGCAACTTGTAACAGGTACTCCAGAGTACATAAAAGATCTGGAAAAAACTATAGGAATGACACTTAGTTCAAAAAGAAGAGGTCGTCCAAAAAAACAAAACATAGAACAAAGGAAAAAAATGTATAAAAATTTAGTAGTATTAGACAAAGAGCAACACAAAAGTTTAAAGATCAATCCACTAGAGGATGTTTCTTTTGCAAAAAACACAGCGTTTATTCCACTCTTAGCTAGTGAAGCACAGTTAGTGGCTCAAGCTTTTCCTGTAGTGTTTACAGGCGATGAAAACCCTTCTTTAGTTTCGATCGTCTCACTTGGTGGTGAGTCATTGGCAGTAAACTCAGATGGAAAGTGGATAACACAGTATGTTCCATCACACCTTAGAAAGTACCCATTTACTTTAGCAAGTACAAAAGAAAACCCAGATCAAAAAGTGATACTAATAGATGAAGATGCACCTGTGTTTTCAAAGTCAAAAGGTAAGCAGCTTTTTACAAAAAGCGGTGAGCAGTCTGAAGTTTTAGATAACGCTATAAACTTTTTAAAGTCTCATGAGCAACAAGCAAACGTAACAGCAAATGTTGCAAAAGCTATCTCTAATAGCGGAATACTTGAAGATAGAGAGATATCTGTAGGTGAGGGTGATGAGAAAAAGGTTTTAGTAAACGGTTTCAAAGTGGTAGACAGAGAGAAGTTAAATGAACTTAGTGATGATATTTTAGCTGACTGGGTTAGAAAAGGGATCATATCTGTAATAGACGCACACTTAAAATCTTTAGAAAATATTCAAACACTGTTTGAGTTAATGAACAAAAGACAGGGTTAAACAAGGATATAAATGGCTATCAACATACCTAAAAAAAATAGCTCAGAGAATACCTCTGAGTTAAAAGAAGCTATTTTAGCATCGAAAAAATCTTTCATTTTTGTTGGATTATTTAGTCTTTTTGTAAACATACTGATGTTAGTACCACCATTGTATATGTTGCAATTATATGATAGAGTTCTCACGAGTAGAAGTGAAGATACATTGGTAATGTTGACACTGATCGTAGTGGTACTTTTTATAACAATGGCTCTTTTAGAGATCGTAAGGTCAAAAGTACTAGTTAAGGTTGGTAATAAACTTGATTCTATACTTAGTCAAAGAATTTTTGACTCACTTTTTGAACTCTCAAACAAAAAGCCGGGTAAAGCCTCTTCAGTTTTTTTAAATGATCTTACATCCATAAGACAGTTTATGACAGGAAACGGGTTATTTGCATTTTTTGATGCACCTTGGATCCCTATATACATAGCTGTTTTGTTTTTATTTCACCCACTGTTTGGTTATTTTGCTATTTTTGCAGCAATAGTACTAATCGCTTTTACGATAATAAATGAATACTCAACAAAAGAAAAACTCTCAGAAGCAAACACTATGAACAGACAGTCAACTATGTTTGTTGATTCAAACCTTAGAAACTCTGAAGTTATTCATGCAATGGGGATGAAAAACTCTATAGCAGATGGATGGAAAAAGAAGTACTACAGCTTTTTAAATGCTCAAAATGAAGCAAGTAACAAAGCTGGAATCTGGTCAAACATCTCTAAAACATCAAGAATGATGTTTCAATCACTTATGCTTGGACTTGGTGGTTATTTAGCTATAAAAATGGAAGTTAGTCCGGGTATGATGATAGCTGGTTCTATCATTATGGGTAGAGCATTGGCACCTTTAGACCTGATCATTAACAGTTGGAAAGGCTTTAGTAGTGCTAGAACATCTTATGGTAGACTAGAGTCTCTTTTAAATGACTTTCCAAAAAACAAAGAGTACATGCAACTCCCAGCTCCAAAAGGTGAAATAACTTTAGAAAACGTAGTAGTTGTTCCTCCAGGAGCAAAACAGCCTTCTATAAAAGGTATCTCCATGAGAATTGACTCTGGTGATGTTGTAGGGATCATTGGTCCAAGTGCAGCAGGTAAATCATCTTTGGTAAGAGTTATACTTGGGTTATGGCCTTTGGTTCAAGGTAAGTCCAGACTTGATAAAGCAGATATCTACCAATGGGATAAGCAAGACTTGGGTAAATATATAGGGTATTTGCCTCAAGATATAGAGTTGTTTGAAGGTACTGTAAGTCAAAATATAGCTAGATTTCAAGAAGTAGACTCAAACAAGGTTGTAGATGCTGCACAAAAAGCAGGTGTACATGAGATGATACTAAAGCTCCCTGATGGTTACGACACTTTTCTTGGTGCAGGTGGTTTGTCACTCTCTGGAGGACAAAAACAAAGAGTTGCACTAGCAAGAGCAATATATGATAATCCTGTATTGGTAGTGTTAGATGAGCCTAACTCTAACTTAGATGAGCAAGGTGAAGGTTCACTTGTAAAAGCTATAGAGACACTTAAGCAAAACAATACAACTGTTGTTATAGTTACACACAGACCAAGCATACTCAAAGTTACAAACAAGCTCGCTATGATGCAAGCCGGTACTTTGTCAACATACGGTGATACAAACGAGGTATTATCTAAATTATCGCAAAGTAACCCAAAGCAGAAAAAGGTAGCTCAGTCACAACAATCAGCGCAAACAGTATCGCTAAACAAGCCAGGAAGTTAACATGAATAATGAAAATAAACAAATAACTATGCCTTCTTCTGAAGACTCTAGTGTTATAAAATTTGGTTTAATAGTAATATTTACAGTTTTTTTTATGACAGGTGGTTGGATGGCTTTTAGTCCTTTGGCTACATCGGTAGTTGCTAGTGGACAAGTATCCGCAGATGCAAACAAAAAGACAGTGCAGCACCTTGAGGGTGGTATTGTAAAAGATATTTTGGTAAAAGATGGTGATTATGTAAACAAGGGCGATACTATCATAGTTTTAGATAGTACTCAGATCGAAGCATCTCTTAGAAATCTTAAGAACCAATACTATGAATCAATTGCTAGAATGGCAAGACTAGAAGCACAAAAAAATAAAAGTTTGTCAATAAAGTTTCCACAAGAGATTCTAGAGATTAAAAATAGAGTAGATATTAAAAAAATTATACGTGGTCAGAGAAATATTTTAGTATCGAAAATAAAGTCTTTAGAAGAGGAAACTTTAGTTACAAAGAAAAGAATATCTCAGTTTGAAAATCAAATAGATGGATTGACCTCTAAGATCAACAGCGATAAACAAAGTCTTGAGTCAATACAAACGGATATTGATGAACAAGAAGAACTCTTTAAAGATGAACTTGTTGATATTAAAAGACTAAGAGAGCTTAGAAGACAAGAAATTCAACTAAATGGAGAGATAGCAAGTGCAAACTCTGAAATACTAAGAATTAAAGATCAGATAGAAGAAACAAAATCTATGGAGAGATTGAGAAATAAAGAGTTTTATAATGAAATAGCCAATAGTATGGTTGAGACTAGAATAAGCATTATGGATCTTCAGTCTAAAATAGATTCTTTGGTTGATAAGTTAAACCGTATAGAGATAGATGCTCCGGTATCTGGTTATGTTACCGGAATGGAAATCCATACAGTTGGTGGGGTTGTACCAGCATCTAAACCTATACTAGACATAGTCCCAAAACACTCCGAATTGTTTTTAGTTGGTCAGGTTAAATCTGCAGATATCGACAAGTTAAAGGTTGGGTTGCTGGCAGATACAAGGTTCTCTGCATTTAATATGCAACAAACAACTGTAGTTGAATCAAAAGTTGTAAATATATCTGCAGATACATTTATAAATGAGCAGACCGGAGAGCCTTACTATGAAGTTAAGTTGATATTGACAGAAAAAGGTGTGCAACAACTAGCAGAGAATCAGTTTTTTCTTTTACCTGGTATGCCAGCTGAGATCATGATAAAAGTTGGAGACAGAACAACTCTTAGCTATCTTGTTAAACCATTTACAGACATGTTAAGTAGGAGTTTTAATGAGGAGTAATAACTTTATAAAATTAATTCTCATTCTAGCAATAGTATCACTTAGCAGTCTCTCTGGTATAACCATTGAAGAGGTGTT
>JBEPWC010000122.1:0-6124 GCA_041642615.1 Sulfurimonas sp.
CATAACATCTGAGCGACCTTTACCAATGTCTGCAGATTCTTTTGTAGCACCTAATTTTGGGATTGCAACTGCCGATAAAATTCCAAGTATTACTATAACAAATATAAGTTCTATTACTGTAAATGCATTTTTTAATCTATTCATATTTAACTCCAAATGGTGTGTCATAACTTATTTAATACATTATATTAGCATTATTTCAGTTATTTTAATTTGAAAATTTTTGTTAATTTATTTTTGAGTTTGCTTAATTTGAAAGATTTGTAGACTACATATCCCCACGAGAATCGTGGGAACAAGTTAAAAAGTTAAAACACTAGTTATTTATAACTGTCTTAGATAAATTTTCATCAAATCCAAATTGTGGTGCTTCCGTACTAGTGCCATCTTTACAGTAAATATCTTCTGCTACTGGCAATGCAGTAGTATCAAATCCACCAACATCAGCAGCAGGATCAGCACATAAAGTCAAATCAATAGTAGCACCATTTGGTAAATCGACAAAATCTGATAATGTAGTATTACCGTCTGCTATAGAACCACCCGATGAACCTATAGCTGCTGCCCACATAGATGGAGCCACTGTTCTGTTAAGTGTAGCTATAAAACTCTCAGCTTGCTGAACCTTAGCCTGCTCAGAAACAGAACCCATTTTTGGAACTGCAACAGCAGCCAAAATACCTAAAATAACGATAACGAAGATCAATTCGATCATTGTAAAACCAGCTCTTTTCATAAAGAACTCCTTAATTGAAATATTTTGATTACACTAGTAACCGTACTAAGTATTATGCTCCTATTAATCTTAAAAGTTGCTTTATTTATACACCTAATAACTTTAAAAAACAAATTTTAAATCTATCACTTAAGCATTCAATAGTTGGAACTAAAGTTGCTTTACTTAATTAATTAGATTTTAGTAGATTCCCAATCAAGTTGGGAGTGATAAATACACATAAAGGATAAACGATGGCAATATCAGTATCACGCACTTCAGGACTTGCAAAAGAAGCACTAAACTACCATGCAGCAAGAGAGAAGATGATAGCTTCAAATATAGCAAATGCAGATACACCGTTTTATCGCCCTCGTGATATCCGTTTTGGTGAGTATTTGGCACAGAAAAAAGCAGACATTATGGATGAGAACAAAAACCAGTTAGAGATGGCTAAGACATCTGGGAATCACCTAGAGCCTAGTAAGCCAACAAACTCAAGCAAACCGATCACATTTTTTCGTGATGGTCATATGGCAAGAAATGATGGAAATAGCGTTGACTTGGATGTTGAGACAACTGAGATGAGTAAAAACTCTATAATGTTTAATGCTTTAATAAATGCAATAAAAAAAGACAGTGCAATCTTTAAAAGTGTTATAGATGCATCTTCAAAGGCTAGTTAATTATGTCAAGTTTTATGAGTAGTTTCGATATAAGCGGTTATGGTTTAAGTGCTCAAAGAGTTCGTGTTAACACGATCTCAAGCAACATAGCAAACGCACAAACAACGCGTACAGATGAGGGTGGACCATACCGCCGTAAAGAGGTGGTTTTTAAGGCTGTGAACTTTGATGATCAGTATAACAAAGCTTTAGGTGAGGGGTCAAACTCTGCTAAGTATCAAGACCCTTTAAATGAGGGAGATTTTGGAAAAAGGGTAAATCCTGCTATAATGAGCGTAATAGTTGACAAGGTCTCACGAGATGATCGTGAACCAAAGATGAAGTTTGAGCCAGAACATCCTGATGCGGATGCAAATGGGTACGTAGCATACCCAAATATTAATCCTGTAGTGGAAATGGCCGATCTAGTAGAAGCTACAAGAAGTTATCAAGCAAATGTTTCTGCTTTTCAAAGTGCAAAAGATATGGCAAATGCTTCGATATCTCTTTTACAATAAAGGTTAGGTAATGAGTGATATTACAAATGGTGTTGATGGACTATTTAGCTCATCAACTGCTGATCTATTAAAACAAAAACAAAAACTCGATGGTGGTGCCAATGGTGGCGAAGCGTTCGCTAAACACCTAAAGGGTGCCATCAACGAGATGAACGATATTCAAGTAAAAAAAGAGGAAGCTCTTGGTGATCTTGCAACTGGTGAAGTAAAAGACTTACACCAAGCAGCTCTTGCTATTGGTAAAGCTGAGACAAACATGAAGCTTATGCTTGAGATCAGAAACAAAGCCTTAAGTGCATACAAAGAGCTTGGACGAACACAAATATAATAAATTGAACTTACAAAGTAAAAACAAGAGTAAAAAGATCTTTTTACTCTACACTCTTTTATCTATCGGTTTTATAATTTTTTTAGGAGTTATGCTTTTAAATGTTGTAAAGCCTAGAGATCTACCCTCACTCTATTCTAAAAATACATCTTATGCCATGCGTGGAAACATAGTGAGTGCCGATGGCTTCACACTTGCATACACCACAAAACTCTACAAAGCGGTTGTAAACACACGCTTTATGGATCCACAAAAAAAAGATCTTTTTATTGAACTTTTTAGTATCTACTCTGGCATAGACACAAAAGAGATTAGAGATAAACTCTCACAAAGAGATGGCGTAGTGGTTCTAAGCTACAACATTATGGAAAAGAATGCACAGTATCTTAAAAAACTTGCATATGAACTAAGACGTTACAAGGTTTTTGTACCACGCATAAACCCTAGAACTGGGATCAAGATAGTTCAGGGTTTAAATATAATAGAGAGTGGTGAGACTAGAGAGTACCCATACAAAAAACTTTTAACCCCTGTTATTGGCTACACGCACAAGATGGAAGATGATGGATACACAAAGATAAAAGGGATAAAAGGGATAGAAAAAAGGTTTGAAGCCGAGCTAGAATCCAGACAAGATGAACTAAGTCAAGGTAAGCGTGATGTAAATGGCTACATAATACTAAACAAAGAGAGTTTTACAAAACAACAACTTAACGGCTTAGATATAAAGCTAAACATACCAGCCTCATTGCAAGTTAGGATAGAGAGGATGCTTGATGAGATGAAGATTGAGTTAAAAGCAAAAGAGATTATGATAGCTGTTATGGATACTAAAAGTGCCAAGGTGATCACTTTAGCTTCATCAAATAGATACTTGCCAAAAAACATACGCAAAGAGGACTATCCATCTTTAAACTCAGGTATGCTTGAGTATAGCTTTGAACCAGGGAGTGTGATCAAAACGATCACCTTTGCACTACTTTTAGACAAAAAACTTGTAAATCCATATGATCTTGTAAATGCTCATAATGGTCGTTTTAAAATAGGTCGCAAACTGATCACAGATGAGCATGAGTTTGACTGGCTTAGTGCTGAGAATGTGATCGTACACTCCTCAAACATTGGTATAGCTCAACTTGCACAAAAGATGAATGGAATAGAATTTTATGAGGGTTTAAAAGAGTTTGGTTTTGGGGCTAGATCTACCCCTGATATGATCTATGAGAAAAAAGGTTCTGTACCAAGTCCCACAAGACTAAACAATGAGATCTACAAAGCTACATGTTCATACGGTTATGGTATGCATGCAAACCTTATGCAACTTTTGCGATCTTATAGTGTGTTTAACAATGGTGGGAAAATAGTAACGCCACAGATAGTAGACTCATTTATAAATGAGGTTGGACAAAAGATCAAAATACCAAAAGACCCTCAACCACAAGTGATAAAGCCCTCTACGGCTCACCGTGTAAAACAGATCCTTGTAAAAACAGTAAACAAAGGTACTGGTAAAAAAGCTAGAGTCGCAGGGCTTGAGATCGGAGGCAAAACAGGTACTGCACACAAGGTTGAAAAAGGTGCATATATCAACAAGTACAACACCGCTTTTTTAGGATTTGCTAATGATAAAACTAAAAAGTATACTATTGGTGTAGTTGTTGTTGAGCCTAAAAAGAGTCAGTTTGCATCTCAAACTGCCGCACCTGTGTTTAAAAAAGCTGTAGAGATCATGGTGGAAAACAGCTACTTAAAGCCAGATGTTGTCAAGTAGCCTTGTTTCACCTACCTTAGCTTCAACCAACACTATAGTGTTTGATAGCTCTACTTTTTTTATCTTCTTGAAGTCTCTGTTTAAGATCTCTACATAAAAAACCTCTAAAGGCTCAAGTTTTTTAAGCATCTGCTCCCTAATGAGTTCAGTATCTAAAATATTTTTAGCGATCATGCTCATAGCTAGGTTTAGTGAAGCTGGGATCTTTAATGCCTCTTTTCTTTGATCTTTTGTAAGGTATGCATTTCTGCTGCTTAGTGCTAAGCCATCTGAGTCCCTTTTAGTGTCTACAGGGACAATTTCAACACTCATAAAAAGTTGTTTTACCATCAGATCTATCAAGTTTAGCTGCTGTGCATCTTTTTTTCCAAAGTAAGCACGTGTTGGGGAGACTATGTTTAAAAGTTTGTTTACAACTGTAAGCACTCCATTAAAGTGAGTTGGTCTAGTAAAGCCCTCAAGTATGTAGCCTCTTACAAAAGGGGCTTGGATTGAGACCTCATCTTTTGAGTAGATATCTTCAGGCGTTGGGAAAAAAAGCAGATCTACACCAGATAGTGAACATATTTTTTTATCTGCTTCATCTTTTCTTGGATACTTGTCTAAATCTTCATCTTTTGAAAACTGTGTTGGGTTTACAAAGATAGATACTACTACATAATCATTATCTTTTTTAGCTTCTTTTATAAGTGAGATATGCCCCTCATGCAAGGCACCCATAGTTGGAACAAAGCCTATAGTTTTGTTTATGCTTTTTAGATGCTCTTTTAGCTCATGCACCTTAGAGATTATCTTCATATTGCTTACCTATTGTGTTATAATTTCGCAATTATACAATACTCTTTTGTGATTTTAATTAGATTCCCAATCTAGTTGGGAATGACGTTGTTTGACCATCTTTGTCATTGTCGGCTTGACTCTCTTCGTCATTATCGGGCTTGACCCCCTCCGTCATTATCGGGCTTGACCCGATAATCTAATAGAATACGAAATAATATTTCAAGGATATATATGGACAACTACGAATATACAGAACTCTTAAAAACATTATCTACTAAAATGGACAACATCACAGGTGTAGTTGAACCAGAAAAACTACAAGAGAGACTAAAAGAGATAGAGGAGCTAGAAAACGATCCTGAGTTTTGGAACGACGCAAAACAAGCCGCAAAGATCCAAAAAGAGAAAACTCAGTGTGAGAGAAAACTTGAAAAATACAACATAGCCCACGGTGCTATAGAGGATGCAAAAGATCTTTTTGAGATGTCAAAAGAGGAGAATGATGAGGAGTCTATTGAATCACTCTATGAAGATGCTCCAAAGTTAGAAGACTACATAAAAAAAATGGAATTAGAGGTACTTTTAAGCGGTGAGAGCGATGCAAACAATGCGATCCTATCAATCCACCCAGGTGCAGGTGGAACAGAGTCTCAAGACTGGGCTTCAATGCTTCTTCGTATGTATAAGCGTTGGGCTGAGAGACATGGGTTTAAGGTTGACACACTTGATTATCAAGTTGGGGATGAAGCGGGAATCAAAGATGTCTCGATCATCATAAAGGGTGAAAACGCATATGGCTACCTAAAAGTTGAAAATGGGATCCATCGCCTTGTTAGGATCAGCCCATTTGATTCAAATGCAAAAAGACACACCTCTTTTTCATCTGTAATGGTCTCACCTGAGATCGATGACAATATAGAGATAGAGATCGAAGATAAAGATATCCGTATAGATACATACCGTGCAAGTGGTGCTGGTGGGCAACATGTAAATAAGACTGAATCAGCTATACGTATAACTCATATAGAAACAGGTGTAGTAGTGCAGTGTCAAAACGATAGATCTCAACACAAAAACAAAGCTACAGCGATGAAGATGTTAAAGTCACGTCTGTATGAGCTAGAACTTGAAGCTCAAAAAGCAGAACAAGATGGCGTTGCTAAAAGTGAGATCGGTTGGGGTCATCAGATCCGATCATACGTTATGCAGCCATACCAACAAGTTAAAGACACAAGAAGCAATGAAGCATACTCAAATGTTAGCGGGATACTTGATGGGGATATTGATGAGATTATAGAAGGGGTTTTAATAGCATCTAATAAGACCTAGCCCTAAGCGTATGGAACT
>JBEPWC010000123.1:0-6121 GCA_041642615.1 Sulfurimonas sp.
GTGTGGACAGTTAGTGATATCTTCGCCTTTGATAACATCAGCGTAAACCTTATCACTAATCACCATATTACAACCCATACAAGCTTTGTCTTCAACTTTTACAACAGTTGAGTTTTTAGCCCATCGGCGGATCTTTTGATAAAATGCTAAACCTTTTTGATTTACAGTACTTAAAAGTTTCTCTTTTTTAACAAAAACTTTTTGTCTCTCTTCGTTGATAGTTTTTAGCTTTTCATCTACATCAGCTTTAACAGATGCTAGATTCTCTTCTATCTCTGCTAAAGTTTGACGAGCAGATTCGATCTGCTCTTGTTTGTTTTGGATCACTTTTTCTAAACGCTCAATCTCTTCATTTGCAAAAGTTACTTGCTCTTTTGCTATCTCCTCTTCAAGTTGAAGTGACTTCATCTCACGTTCAGTCTTTACATCTTTAGATTTTTTAGAGTTTTCTTCAAGTTTTTGTGAAAGTTCGCTTAAGTGAAGCTCATTTTTAGATTTTTTTAACTCTTCTTCTTTGATCTCTTCAGTTAAATTCTCAATATCTTTATCGATACTATCTTTTTTTGCAACAGCAGCTTCAAAACTTGAGTTTGCTTCCTCAATTTGTGGCTCAAATGCATCTATCTCTTTATCAACTATTGACAGATCAATCAGTTGTTGTAAGTGCGGATTCATTAATCTCCTTCGATTAAATATATATAAAAGGGTTCTTTGATGATGAAATTATAGCGTTTAAACCTAAAACTTTCAAATGATCATACAAAATATCGCTAAAAAAGCATTCAGATTCAAAGTGACCTATATCGATTAACGATAGATTTATGCTTTTAGCCTCCATTGCATCATGGTATTTTATGTCACCTGTTAAAAAGCAATCAGTGTCAATATACTTGATCATTGAACCACCACTACCAGTTGTGAGTGAGCATGTTTTTACAAAGTCTGAACACTTTACACTCTTAATGTTTGGTAGAGAAAAAAGCTCTTTTACCTTTGATGCAAAAAGATCAAACTCCTCATTTACCTCAAACTTTATAACAAAATCTTCATCGCTTATGATCTTATAACCTAACACCTTGTTTGCTACATACTTATTTAGATGTGTTTTGTCAAAGTTTGTATGCATAGCTATGTTTGATATATTTCTCTCAACCATAACTTTTAAAAGATTTGATGGGTAGATCTCATAGTTTAACTGAGTGACCCCACCAAAGATGATCGGATGGTGTGTGATCAAAAGCGTGTTTGGCTCTAGCGATTCAAGAAGCTCTAGATCAACATCTATACTCAAAACTATTCGATCTATCTCTTGGCTTGGTGAGCCTACTTGGATCCCTGAATTATCCCACTTCTCTTGAAGCTCAAAAGGGGAGAGCTCATCTAGCTTTGCATATATATCTTGAAGTGTCATACACTAACCTTTTTGAAGTTTTTCAAGCTCTACTTTTGCCTCTTCAAGCTCAGGATCTAACTCAAGAGCTTTTGCGTACATATCTTCTGCTACATCTTCGTTTTTCATATCCATCATTAAATTTGCATAGTTGAAGTATGTTATAGGGTTTTTGTCATTTAGATCTAGTGAGTCGTTTAGATGCATCTTAGCTGATGCGTACTCTTTTTCAGATCTATAAACTGATGCTAATGAATTGAGAACCAACTCATCCTTATCAACATCAAGGGATTGTTTGTAGTATCTTATTGCATTTTCATTATCACCTATTTTTGCACTGATGAACCCTAGTTTAAACAGTATCTCTGCATTTCCTGGTTCTTTTAGGTTTGCTTCGTTTAGTTTTGCTAGTGCTGTTTTTTCTTCACCATTTTGAAAAGCCTTATCTGCACCCTCAACTAACTCTTCAACTGAGTAAGGTGAAAAAGTTTGGAGCTTTTGTTCATACTCATCATCTTTTTGCTCTTGTGATGGTTCGTAACTGTTATTGTTGTTGTTTTGCGATCCATCCTCTAATGTTTGAACGTGTTGGTATATTTTATACGCAAAAAAAGCAGATGCTCCAAGCATCAGTATCTGTAATAGTGTCATAGTTTTAATTCCTTGTTAACTAAATTTATAAATTGTAGCGGATCAATCTGAACACCGCTAACTCTAAAAGAAAAGTGAAGATGTGGACCAGTTACACGCCCGCTTACACCTGAGAGGCCAAGTGTTTGACCTTTTTTTACCATCTCACCCTCTTTTACATCAAACTTACTCATATGGTAGTAGCATGAGTAAACCCCCTCCCCATGATCAACGATCACAGAACCACCTGCATAAAATCTGTCTTTTGCAAGAACAACCCGACCATCGTTTACACTCTTTATGGGTGTGCCTACTTTTGCACGAAAATCGGTCCCACTATGGTAGCTCTTAAGTGTGCCATTAAACACTCTTGCATTTCCAAATTGACTTGTAATTTTAGACTCTATAGGCATAACATAAGGTGAATCTATATAGTTCTTATCTGTTACTGTATTGTAGATCTTCATAGCCTCAGCATACTCTTTAGAGGTCCTTTTTTGATCCTCTTTTGAGAGTTTTACTTTTGAGCTATCTACACTTAGTGTCTCTTTTTTGTATTTACCATCAACCACTTCAAAAAACAGTAGCTTTGAGGCTGGCTTTTTGTCTTTTGTATAGTGAACATAAACCTCTAAAGTTTCTGGCTTTGCGTAGTAGTTAATAGGCAGATAAACATAAGAGGAAGAAAATATTTTATATTTTTTATCTTTTACCTTTATGTATTTATACTCAACCCCATCCTCTCTAAAAAACTTTATAAGAGCAGTTTGACCATTTTTTACTTCAGAGTTTGAGATCTCAAATCTAAAACTAAATAAGCTTGTAAGTAAAAACAGTGTTAATATAAATACTTTCATTAGTAATCCTTCATCGCTCTTTGGATATCTCGTTTTTGATCTTTAGCTTTTAGATCAGCTCTTTTGTCATGAAGCTGTTTACCCTTGGCAATAGCGATCTGCACTTTTACAATGTTTCTTGCATTAAAGTAAAGTTGCAAAGGTACGATCGTATAGCCATCACGATCAACAGCACGCTGAAGTTTTACTATCTCTTTTTTATGTAGTAAAAGTTTTCTGCTTCCACGCTCTTCGTGTCCATAGTAATGATGCGTAGTCTCAAGCCTACCTATGTGCATGTTGTAAAGGACTGCTTCGCCATTGTCAAGTCTAATGAAGCTGTCTTTCATATTTATTCGCCTAGCTCTGATCCCTTTTACTTCACTTCCAGTTAAAACTATTCCCGCTTCAAACTTCTCTTCTATAAAATAATCATGATATGCTTTTTTGTTTTTTGCGTATGGTTCACCCATAAAAATTTGTTTCTCTCTTTATATATTTATTATATATGCAATTATATCAGAGTTATACAACTTTATGAAGGTTAGATAGATATTGCGTTAGCTATCTTTGAACTTATCTCTTATAGTTAAAAATTCCTCTAGATACTCAAATAAAATATATTTTAATTTTTTTGCTATAATTTCAAAAAAATAGGTCCATATATGAAATTTCTTTTCACATCATCATCACAGTTTAATCTTGCAAATATGTTTACATTTGTAAACATAACAGCTGGTCTTTTAGCAGTTTACTTCATCTCTCAACATAATTTTTTCTTAGCGATCATCCTTGCATGGATCGGTGGGGCTTTTGATATATTTGATGGCAAAATAGCTAGAAAATACTCTCTCTCAAATGAGTTTGGAATCCAACTTGATAGTTTTGCGGACTTTTTGAGTTTTGTGCTTGTACCTGTATTTTTGATCTTTGAAGCAGTTTATAGTAGTGCTGATCTTGGAAGTTTTATGATTTTAGCCGGAGCTGTGAGTATCTACTATGTGATCTGTGGCTTAAGAAGGCTTATCTACTTTAACATAAATGCAGATGCAGGTAAAGTTGAAAACTACTTTACAGGTGTGCCAACCCCACTTGGAGCTATACTTTTGTGGCTTGTTTATTTAGGTTTTGCATACTCCATAATCCCAGCTTACGCAGTTATGGGGATTATGGTTTTTATAGGATGGAGCCTTAACTCTAAGATTAAAGTTAAGCATCTCTAAGACTATTTTGCATTAACAGCGTATTTTCCACTTCCAAGTAGGAAAATTGCAATAGATGCGATCATATATAAAAATGGTAGCTCTATGGTTGGAGCTCCATGTTCTCCAAGCTCAAAAAGCGATGACCCGTGAGCTAAAAGTATTGCCATTAACATAGTAAATGCAAGTCCTAGTGATGCTACTCTTGCATACAGACCCAATACGATAAGAACCGGAAATACAAGTTCACCTACAAAAATTCCATAAGCAAAAAACTCAGGTAAACCTGCATTTGTGACTAAATATCTCACTCCGCTGATCCCATTTACAACTTTATGAAACCCATGAAAAAGTATCATAACACCAACACTAACTCTTAGTAATAACTTTGCAATATCTGGTGAATAAAACAACTTAACTCCTTTTAGTATTTTTATAACTTGTTTAATGGTGTATAATATCCAAAAGGAAATTAAACAATGATAGATCTACTTAAAAAAGTGAACTTATGAAAGCTTTACTTCAAAACTTTACAATTCTTTATGTAGAAGACAGTGAGATGGTGCGAAAAAATGCTGTTGAATACCTAAGTAGGATCTCAAAAAAAGTTTACCAAGCCAAAGATGCAAATGAAGCTATCAACATATGGAAAAAAGAGAAACCTGATATCATAATAACAGATATATCTATGCCAAAACTAAACGGTTTAGACATGGCAAGCTATATCCGCTCACAAGATAAAAAAGTTCAGATCATCGTAGCTACTGCACACTCAGATACTGAGTATTTGATGCAAGCTGTTGAGTTACAACTTGTAAAGTACATAATAAAACCAATAACAAAAGAAAAACTCCTAGATGCACTAGAGAGCTCTATGGATCTGATCGAAGATAAAAGCAAATTTAGTCTAAAACTTAGTGATACTACTTTTTACAATGGATTTGAAAAGGTTATTTTAAAAGATGACAAGCAGATTAAACTTACAAAAAATGAAACACTTTTTTTAGATCTACTAGCACATCACCATACCCGTGTAGTAACATACCAAGAGATCGAAAACGCAATCTGGCCGATCGAGGGGATGACCCAAGATGCGATCCGCTCACTTGTAAGGGGGATCCGCAAAAAAGTCCCCCAAGGTGCTATTGAAAATATAAGCGGAAGCGGCTATAAGCTAAACACTTACAAAAAATAGCACTTACTTTTTTAACACAAACTTATGATAAAGAATAGGCAGAAGAATAAGCGTTAAAAATGTAGATGATACTAAACCGTTTATGATCACTATAGCAAGTGGTTTTTGTATCTCAGAACCTGGTCCTGTTGCAAAAAGCATTGGGATTAATCCAAGGGCGGCTATTGAAGCTGTCATTAAAACTGGGCGAAGTCTTCTAAGTGATCCAGTTGTCACGATCTCCATGGAGTCTGTTAACTTATCTTTTAGGTAGTTAAAGTAATTGATCATAACCACCCCATTTAAAACAGCAATACCCATCAAAGCAATAAACCCAACCGAAGCTGGTACACTCATATATTCACCCGTTATATATAGCCCAAATATACCGCCAATAAGTGCAAAAGGTATATTTAGTAACACCAAAGATGCTTGAAGAGTCGATCTAAATGTCATAACTAACAAGACAAAAACCAACCCAATACTAATAGGCACAACTATAGAGAGTCTCTGTGCAGCACGTTGCTGATTTTGATACTCCCCTGTATAATTGATAAAATACCCCTCAGGCAGCCTTATGGACTCTTGTACCTTCTCTCTTAACTCATCCACAAAACCAACAAGGTCACGTCCTACTACATCTGTTTGTACTAGACTTTTTCTCATCCCATTTTCATGATCAATCTGAACTGGTCCATCTGTCATTTTAAAACTTACAAGCTCATTTAACTCTACACTCTCACCACTTTGAAGTACGTATTGTAAGTTTGTATTTGCAGACATACTTGTTTGGAGTTTTTGTGATCCTTTGATCATAAGGGGGATTCTTCTTAAGTCCTCTTGTATAACTCCAACCTCTACACCATCAATACTGGCCTTTAAGTAAGAT
>JBEPWC010000124.1:0-6064 GCA_041642615.1 Sulfurimonas sp.
GATGGGATCGGCGATACTATGCGTGTAAGCATTACAGGTGAGCTTGAAGAAGAGATCAATGTAGCACGTGCTATTTTAAAAGACAGCGGTGCTGCAAAAGATGGTCTCAACATCATCTCATGCCCTACATGTGGAAGGATCGAAGCTGATCTTGTAACTGCGGTAAGTGAGATCGAAAAGCGTACAAAGCACATAAAAGCACCGCTAAATGTCTCAGTGATGGGGTGTGTAGTAAATGCCATAGGCGAAGCTGCTCATGCAGATGTAGCCATAGCGTATGGAAAAGGCAAAGGGCTTGTTATGGTAAAGGGCGAAGTGGTTGCAAACTTAGACGAGAAAGAGCTTGTTGAGAAGTTTGTTCACGAAGTTGAAGAGATGGCTAAAAAAGAGGAAGATAGTTAATGCAAGAAAACCTATATAACCTAGCGTTTGAACGCTCAATTCTTAGCTCGATCGTATTTGAGCCAGCTCAGTTTGATGAGCTTAGTAGTTTATTGAAAGTAGATGATTTTTATCTGCCGGCTCATCAAGATATATTTAATGCTATGATAAAGCTTTTACAAAAAGATCAGCCGATCGATGAAGAGTTTATAAAAAAAGAGCTTGTGACTGCTAAAAAGTTTGATGAGCAGATCATGCTTGAGATCCTCTCTGCAAACCCGATCTCAAACACAAAAGCTTATGTAGAAGAGATCAAAGACAAGTCACTAAAGCGTCACCTTTTAACTCTAACTACAGAGATCAAACGTGTAACAGTTGAGGAGGAACTTCCAAGTGCCGAAGTCGTAGATATAGTTGAGAAAAAGCTATACGAAATAACTCAAGACAATCAATCAAGCGACTTTAAAGACTCTCCACAAATGACCTTTGACACCATGGAGTACATAAAAGAGATGAAAGCTCGTGGAAACTCTGTACTTGTTGGAGTTGACACCGGTTTTAATGAACTAAACAAGATGACAACTGGTTTTGGTAAGGGTGACCTTGTGATCATCGCAGCTAGGCCTGCTATGGGTAAATGTCTGGGTCTTGGAACTAAAGTAGTTATGTATGATGGAACTCTAAAAAATGTAGAAGATGTTGAAGTTGGTGATCAGCTTATGGGGGATGATTCAACTCCTAGAAATGTACTCTCACTTGCTCGTGGACGTGAGAGGATGTACTGGGTTCGCCAAAACAAAGGGATCGATTATAGAGTAAACGAGTCCCATATACTCTCCCTAAAAAGATCACGAAATGAAAACAAACATAAGCATGGAGATGTACTAAATATATCTGTAAAAGATTATATAGACAAATCAGACAAGTTTCACTCTAACTACAAAGGCTACAAAGTAGGAATAGAGTTTTTAGAACAACACCTAGATATAGAACCGTACTTTTTAGGAATATGGTTATGTGATGGCACTAGTTCAAGCATCTCAATAGCTTCAGAAGATGAGGAGATCGTTAAGTACATAAAATCTTATGCTAAAAAGCTAGATCTGCAAGTTACAAAATCAAAAAATACAAAAAAATGCCCAATGTACAGCATAACTAGCGGTCAAAGAGGTGGATACTACAAATATGACAACTCACTTCAGACAAGGATGAGAAGATTAGGCGTTTTAGAAAACAAGCATATTCCACATACTTACATACATAATTCCCGCCAAAACAGACTTGAGCTTTTAGCTGGGATCATAGATAGTGATGGGTACTACGACAAAAAATTTAATGTTTTTGAGATAGTTCAAAAAGATGAGAATCTGACAAAACAGATCAAACTCTTAGCCGACTCTCTTGGTTTTAGGGTGTCTATTAAAACAAAAAAAGCAATAATTAAAAAAATAAACTACGAATGCGATGTATACAGACTAAGGATAGTTGGTGATCTAGATAGTATCCCAACAAAAGTAAAAAGAAAACAAGCAAGACCATTGAAAGCAAAACGTGACTTTAAACATACAGGCATAAAAGTAGAGTATGATAAAGTAGATGATTATTATGGTTTTGAGATAGATGGAAACCATCTATTTTTACTTGAAGATATGACCGTTACTCACAACACCTCTTTTATACTAAACACAGTAAACTCGATCATTAGTCAGGGCAAGGGTGTCGCTTTTTTCTCTCTTGAGATGCCAGCTGAACAGCTTATGTTAAGGCTACTCTCGATCCAAACATCCATACCGCTTCAAAAACTTCGTGTTGGTGATATGAACGATGATGAGTGGACTAGTCTTGGTGGTGCGATCGACAAGATGAACACTGCTAAACTTTTTGTAGATGATCAAGGTAGTGTAAACATCAACCAACTAAGAAGTAAACTTAGAAAACTAAAAAACCAACACCCAGAGATTGAGATCGCGGTGATCGATTACTTACAGATTATGCAGGGGATCGGAAACCAAGACAGACACCTTCAAGTATCTGAGATCTCACGTGGACTTAAGATGCTTGCACGTGAGCTAAACATACCCATCATAGCACTATCACAACTAAACCGTGGGTTAGAGTCACGTAATGACAAACGCCCTATGCTTAGCGATATCCGTGAATCTGGATCTATTGAGCAGGATGCGGATATTATTTTATTTGTGTACCGTGATGATGTATACCTCTACAAAGAGGAAAAAGAGCGTGAAAAAGCTGCTAAAGCTGAGGGTAAAGAGTTTACACCAACCTACCAAGAAAAAGAGGAAGAGGCCGCTGAGATCATCATAGGTAAACAGCGTAATGGACCAACTGGACATGTAAAACTTGTGTTTCAGAAAAAACTTACCCGTTTTGTTGAGCCAAGCCCTAGAGTTGTTGAGACAGCTTATGAAAAAGTAGATACAAAATCTGCAAATATGGATGTGGGAAAAACATCAGAACCATCATCTGGCGGTGACTCCATAGATATGCCAACACTCTAAAATGCAACTACAAAAGATAGAACTCTTTAGAACAAAAAAAGAGTTTCTAATCTTTTTAGCTCTTTGTCTTTTTATACTTTTTTACTCTTTGCTCATAGAGTACAACAACTATAAGATCCTAACTCGCTTTGACTCAGCACTAGTTAAGGCAAAAGTTTTAAAACAGTACACCAAAACCAAACAAACTAAAAGCTCCAAAACAAAAACCTACCAAGTTTTAAAATTAGAAGCTGATGATGGTTTTACATTTTACACCTCAAGATCAAAAGACTTTGAAGATGTAAAAGGAAAAACTCTAGAGCTTAAGATCTATGCAGGAGATACTACACTTTATGAGTATATGACTTACTTTTATGCATACTCTAGAGTTTTATCAGTTGATCGCAGCATATCTTTAAAACAATCTTTTAACAACTACATACAAAGTGTTCATGACAACAAAGATATAACAAGGATCTACCAAGCACTCTACACAGCCACACCACTAAACAAAGATCTTCAAGAGAAGTTCTCATACCTTGGAGTCTCTCACTTACTAGCAATAAGTGGGTTTCACCTTGGTGTTTTAGCTACAGTTTTGTTTTTTTTATTTAAACCACCATACAAACTTTTGCAACAAAGATTTTTCCCATACAGAAGCTACAAACTAGACTCATTTATCTTCATCAGCATCACCCTTTTGACCTACTTGCTGTTTTTAGACTCACCTCCATCCCTACTTCGTGCATATGCAATGCTTGTTATTGGATTTTTCTTGTATGACAGAGGCTATAAAATAATCTCAATGCAAACCCTACTTCTAACAGTTGTGATCTTGCTTTGTATATTTCCACGTCTATTTTTTAGTATTGGTTTTTGGCTTAGTGCAAGTGGTGTTTTTTATATTTTTTTATATCTTATCCACTTTAAAAACCTAAGTAAATTGTGGCAGTTTTTGCTAGTACCGTTTTGGGTTTATCTAACAATGCTGCCCTTTTCTTTGGTGCTCTTTGGTAACTTTAGCATCTACCACCCTTTATCCATACTATGGACATCGCTATTTACCATATTTTACCCGCTGAGTATATTTTTGCATCTTATTGGGCTTGGTTTTGTTTTAGATTCTATGTTGGAGTACCTTTTATCACTATCTAGTTTTGCAACAGTTATAGTTTTAGATATTAAGTTTTTTCTTATCCACATAGCACTCTCACTAGTGAGCATTTTTAAAAGATGGGCTAACTTTGTTTTACTTTTTGAGAGTGTTGTTGTTCTTCTCTACTGTGTTTATGTAGTGGCATAGTTTAAGTCCATTTAAAAAGATAAACCAAGATGCATAGATCCATAAAAAAAGAAACATCAAGATCGAAAATGAACCATAAAGTGTAGTGTAGGACTTGTTAAAGAAGACGTAGTATATAAAAACTTCTTTTGCTATTGAAAACATAACAGTTACAACAAGTGAGCTAATAAGTGCTGATCTTACAGTTACTCTTATGTTTGCAGAGAGTTTAAAAAGTACAAAAAAAAGCATCCACAACACCAAGGTTGGGACAACTGGAAGTATCTCAAGCCATGACATTAGTGGGTATGAATCTATAGCTGAGATCACAAATACAGAGACACTAAAGACCACGATCAAAGCTACAGGTGTCACAACCATTATGAGAAAATAAACTCCAAGACTTCTTAAAAAACCTCTATGTTCAGTCTTAAATATGTTGTTGACTACATACTCATAGTTTTTAAAAAACAAAAGGGATGAGACAAAGAGTATGGCAAAACTAAACAGACTCATCTTTAAAGATTGTTCTAAAAAATTGTCTATATGTTTTAGTATGATCTCTTGGTTTACAGGTATAAGGTTGCTTATGATCAACTCTTGGATCTCTAAGTATTTTTGTGTAAAAAAATCTGAGTATGAGACTACGCTTAAGATGATCATAAGTGAAGGTACTATTGTAAAAATAGTATAAAAACTCAAAGAAGCTGCATTTAAAGACAGCTCCTTATCTGAGATGGAATCAATAAGTTCTTTGGCTTTACTAAGCATCAGATATGCTTTAGTTTAAGCCCATTTTTGAAGGGTTTAGTATGTTGTTTGGATCAAATGCCATCTTGATGGACTTAAAAAGAGCCATCTCTTCATCGCTAAATGCCATCTTCATGTACGGAGCTTTAGCAAGTCCGATCCCATGCTCACCACTGAGAGTCCCACCTAGATCAACAGTAGCTTGAAAGACCTCCTCTATGGCTTTGTAAGCGATCTCAACTTGTTCAGGATCACTACCATCTACCATAACGTTTGTGTGAACATTTCCATCGCCTGTGTGACCAAAGCATGGTATGTTAATCTTGTACTTATCAGCTATGGCATAAAACTTTTCAAGTAGTTCAGGTAAAACCGCACGCGGGACTGTTACATCTTCATTTAGCTTTTTACTTCCATAGACACTTAGAGCTGGTGATGCGTTACGTCTTGCAAACCAGATATCTGCAGCTTCTTTGTCATCTTTTGCTATTTTAAACTCGCTACATCCGTTTTCAAAAAACACTTTTTCGATCTGAGCTAGTTGGAAGTTTAGATCATCTTCTAGGTTTCCATCTACATCTGTTACAAGCAAGGCACCAGCATCTACAGGAAGTCCTTTATTAAAAGTCTGCTCAACTGCACGTATGGTTAAGTTGTCTAAAAACTCCATAGCTACCGGTGTTACGCCACTTGCCATAGTTTTATAAACAGCTTCCATTGCGTCATTTACAGTTGGGAAAATCCCCATCGCTGTTTTTGTCATTTTTGGTTTTGGGATCAGACGAAGCGTGATCTCACTTAAAACTGCCAACGTACCCTCACTAGCGACTAATATACCACTTATGTTATAACCAGCCACATCTTTGATCGTTCTTTTTCCAGCTTTTATAATGTCCCCATTTGGTAGAACTGCACGTGTAGCCATCACATAGTCTTTTGTGATCCCATACTTTGCAGCACGCATTCCGCCGGCGTTTTCACTTACATTTCCACCGATCGTTGAGTAGTCTTGGCTTGCTGGATCTGGCGGATAAAAAAGTCCAACCTCTTCTACCGCTTTTTGCAGGTCCATATTTATAACACCAGGTTGCACCACTGCTACCATGTTTTTAAGATCTATCTCTAAGATCTTGTTCATATGTTTTTCCATAGC
>JBEPWC010000125.1:0-6062 GCA_041642615.1 Sulfurimonas sp.
CTTCTATGATTACAGCTTGTTTAGCCAGTTTTATAACATCTTCATCATCTATAGAAAAACTATTTTGTTCATCTTTAGTTGCCTTTTTGTTTAGAGTGCTTTTACCGTTTTCATCATAAACAAGCTTTTCTCTTTTAGTCCCTAAAGAACGTTTTAAAATTGAGTCTATATTTTTTTTTAGAGTAGGTTTGTAGACTAAAAACTCATCTGCATTAACACGCCCACTTACGACATACTCTCCAAGTCCCCATATGGAGTTTATAAGTACAAGCTTATCTGAGCCGCTTTGGGTATCAATGGAGAACATAACACCGCTAGATGAAAGATCACTTCTAACCATCTTTTGAACACCTACTGATAGTGCTACTTTAAAATGATCATATCCACGGGAATCTCTGTAACTTATAGCTCTTGCGTTAAACAAAGAAGCAAAACATTTATGCACACTCTTTAGAAGTTCTTTAGGAGAACTTACGTTTAAAAATGTCTCTTGCTGTCCTGCAAATGAGGCATCTGGAAGATCTTCTGCAGTTCCTGATGAGCGAACGGCTACATCAACCGCATCAGTATCATACTCTTTTGAGAGTTTTTTATATGCATCGTAGATCTCATTTTCAAGCTCTTTGGGTATGTCGGTGCTTAGTATAAGATCTCTTACCTCTTTTGCTATTTTTTCAAGCTTGGATGTATCTGTAGCATCTAGATCTTTCAGGGTGTCATGTATCTTTTCTTTTAGATTATTTTGTTTTAGCAACAGCCAGTAGGCATCACTTGTTGTTGCAAAGCCGTTTGGAATATTTATCTCTTTGGTAGAGAGTTGATTATACATCTCGCCAAGAGAAGCATTCTTACCGCCTACTTGAGGCACATCTTTTATAGATAGTTCTTTAAAGAAACGTATATATTTCATAAGGCATCCTTTTTTTTGTTTGTAAAAATCCCATTAATTCCCATGTCAAAAAGCTCTCTTGCTCTTTTTTTATCATCTACCGTATATACATTAACAAAGTAGCCAGCTTTTTTTAACTCTCTAACTACTTTGGCATCAACTAGTGCATAACTTATATGGTAAGAGTCCACACCTAAGTCTTTTAGGTATTTTAGCAGGTTTTTTGGGTGGGTGTTTTCAACGAGTGCAGCGGTTGGAATATCTAGCTTTTTTTTACATAGTGGGAGGTATTCGTGCCTAAAAGATGATATAAGCACTCTGTTTTGTACATCTTGTGATTTTATAACATTAAGGACAGTATCTACTACAAGTTCATCGTTAAAGTTATTATGCATATCTTTGATCTCTACGTTTATATATAGTTTATTATCTTTTACAAATTTTAAAGCATCATGCAGTGTAAGAAGTTTTTCGCCATCTCCATAGTCAAGTTTTTTTAATTCATCTAAGTTAAAATCACAGACCCTTCCTTTGTAGTTTGTAGTCCTATCAAGTGTATCATCGTGTATGATAACAGGTTGTTCATCTTTACTTAACTGCACATCCACTTCTATAAAATCACAATGACCAATACTACCTTTAATGGCTGACATGGTATTCTCAGGATAGTATGATGACAAACCTCTATGTGCACCATAAAGGTTTTTACGCTTAAAGAGATCTAAGAAGTTCATAAATTATTGTATCATATAACTATGCAAAATAAAAAAAGTATTTATTCATGGGCACTTTATGACTGGGCAAATTCAGCTTATGCAACTACAGTTATGGCCGGTTTTTTCCCTCTTTTTTTTAAGGTCTACTATAGTGCAGATGCAGATGTAACCACAAGTACAGCCCAGCTTGGAATTGCAAACTCTATATCTAGTTTTATTATAGTTTTAATAGCTCCACTTTTAGGTGCTATAGCAGATGCAGGGTCTGTTAAAAAAAGATTTTTATTTATGTTTGCATATCTTGGTATTCTTATGAGTGGTGCACTCAGTCTTGTATCTGCAGGAGAGTGGCAGATAGCCGCATTTATATATGTATTGGCAAATATAGGTTTTATGGGCTCAAACATATTTTATGATGGTTTGCTTAAATCTGTATCAGATGAAAAGAATGTTGACTATATATCTGGTCTTGGATTTGCTTTTGGCTATCTTGGCGGAGGGGTTTTGTTTGCCTTAAATGTATGGATGGTGCAGGATTTTTCATTTTTTGGTTTTGTAAGTGAATCAGAAGCTATAAAAGCTTCGTTTGTCTCAGTTGCTATCTGGTGGGTTGTTTTTTCACTTCCTTTACTTATTTTTGTAAAAGAGAAAAAAAAGATAAACGATGTGGGTATTTCACTTATAAAACAAGGATATGAAAGACTTAAAAACACTCTATTAAAGATCAAAAAACTTAAAGGTTTAGGTTTATTTTTAATAGCTTATTGGCTCTATATAGACGGGGTTGATACAATTATAAGGATGGCTGTAGATTATGGTATGGCTCTTGGGTTTGATTCGCACGACTTGATCCTTGCCTTGCTGATCGTTCAGTTTGTAGGTTTTCCCGCAACCTTGCTTTTTGCTAAGTTAGCAACTATATGGGATACAAAAAAAACAATTTTTCTTTCAATTGGAATATATATTTTTATAACTATTTGGGCTGCAAATATGCAAGAGAGTTATGAGTTTTATATACTTGCTGTAATGATAGCATTTGTTCAGGGAGGTATTCAAGCACTAAGCCGTTCATATTACTCAAAAATGATCCCTCATTCTCACTCAGCAGAATTTTTTGGTTTTTATAATTTTCTTGGTAAATTTGCAGCGATTTTAGGTCCACTACTTGTTGCTGTTGTAGCACTTATTAGCGAGAACTCCCGTATATCCATTGCATCTATATCTATATTTTTTATTTTAGGTGCTATTTTGCTTTATTTTGTAGATGAGAAAAAAGTAGCAAAAGATGTAAAAGCTGTATTATAATTTTACAGGGTCTTTTTTCATTTGAGCATCTATAGCTTCTTTTGTTCTTTCTGTGATCTCTTTAACACTAAGAGAGTCCGGATATATTGGTTCTAGATAGGTTACTTTTACCTTTTTTGGTTTTGGAAAATATCTACCGCTTCTTAGTGCTTCGAAACCTCCATCAACTACTATTGGCACCACTGGAACATTAAAGGTTTTAGATAATATCGCAAAAAAAGGTTTAAATTTAAGTAGTTGTCGGTTTCTGCTTCTGGCACCCTCTGGAAAGATCACAAGGTTGTTTTTTTCTTTTACACTTAGGGCTGTATATTTTATGGTCTCTTTTAAATTATCATTTGGATCTATTAAGATATTTTGCCCATGTATTGCAATAGGTTTTAAGATAGATCTGCCGAAAGTATTTTTGTATGACAAGAAAAAAGTTTTTTTCAAAACGCTAAAGGGGAGGGTGGTAAGAACAAAAAAACCATCTAGCATACTTTGGTGAGTAGGTGCAAATATACATGGAGTTTTTGGAATGTTCTTTTCCCCTTTTAGTTCAAGCCTAAAATAGATCTTGAATATTGGGTAGAGTATATATTTCCATAGGAACATATTTATAGGTGAAAATATCAGTTTTTTGTTAATTGGCTCTTTTAGTATATTTGAGAGTTTTTTATCTGAGTGCTTATCAAAGAGTTTGTTTTTTTCTATATATCTGCATAGATCTTGTACTATCATCAACTCTGCAAAAACAGTCTCATCGATCTTTACTCCAAAACTATTTTCAACATATAAAAAAAGCTCAATATAATTAAGTGAATCAAGCCCAAGATCAAGTTCTATGTGTGAGTTTAAACTTACCTCTTTTTTACTAAATGTTTTTAGGTAAGTGATCAACTCTTTACACTCTTTTGAAACTGCCATTTGATCTGTTTGTGATGTGATTAGGTCTTCATTTTCAATCATCTTTTTTAAGATCTTTTTATCAAAATCACCATTTTGGTTTTTTGGTAAAGGTCTGGTTAAAACCTTGTAATGATCCAGTCTGTCTGATAGGTCAACTTCCATATTGTACAACTCTATAGCGTACCATAGTATCTCTTCTTCTATATTTATAATTCTAGATTGTTTTAGTTTTTCAAAGTCTGGATAGATAAAAACAAATGGTTTTTTTTTGAACTCTATTATTGATACCTCTTTGATGTACTTAGATAATGATAAAAGTCTGTTTTCTATGTTTTTAAAATCCATCTATCTAAAAGAATCCCATACATTATTTTTGTTAAAGTACCATAGTGCATATGGTGTTTCAAACACAAAAAAAGTAAGTACACTAAACCAAAACCAGTTCAGTGTAAAAAATATTACATTAAATTCTATATATGAGCCATAAAATAAAATACCAGATATACTAATTGCTATAACAAACGATATAGCGTCATACTTTGCCAACTGAACCCCATCTGATCCAGCAATGCGAGGAAAAAGCCAAAGATATGAAAAACTTAAAATACTGAGGTTTATAAGTATGACTATAAGCTCAGGACTATGCATTTTCAATGATCCGTTTTAGTTCTTCTCCATCGATAACCTCTTTTTTAATAAGCTCTTGTGCAACGGCGTCTATTGCTTTCCATAGCCTTTTGACCTCGTTTTGTGTATGTTTTTTAGCTTTGTCTAGCCATACTAATATTCTCTCTTCTATCTTTTCTTCAAAGAGCATTTTATTTGATCCAAAATCTAGACCAGATATATTTATATATCCCAACTCTTCATCCATCCCAAAAATTGCTATAGCTGCGTAAACCTGCATAGTTGCAGCTTCAAGATCATTAATCGCACCTGTTTCCATTCCGCTATCACCAAATTTATTCATTTTTGCTATACGTCCTGCTAAAAGTACACACACATCGTTAAAAAGTTCTTCTTTAGATGTAGCATCTATATACTCTTCGTTATGGTATGAAACAAATCCCAAACTCTCACTTCTTGGAGATACTGTTACTTGTTCGATTTTTATATTTGGTAGAAGTGTATAAGATAAAACAGCATGTCCAGCTTCATGATATGCTGTTTTTGCCATTGATGTTTCAATGTCTCTGATCTGTTTATTCTCCAGTTTTGTACCGTATTTTATAATATTGATCTGTTCAAGCAAGATCTCTTCGGTTATCTCCTTTAAACCCTTTCTTGCCGCATAGAGTGCCGACTCCTGTCCTATCCTTTTTAGTTCATCTCCACCCATTCCAGATATATAGCGAACGACTTTATCGACATCTATATTCTTACTATGTGGTTTTTTTAAAACATCCTCTATAAAAAAACGTCTTGCGTCCATATCTAGTTTTGGAACCTCTATATGGATATCTATTCTATTTGCTTGCAGTAGGTCTTGAGGTAGCTCATTTGTACTTAGAGTAAGGATCGTAAAGACTGGCGAATCGAAACTTTGCTGTAGTTTATCTAATTCCTCTATAACAGGTTCTATATTCATAGTTGATAACATACCACCAACTATGCCCTGAATGTCAATATCTTCGAGTATTATTATAGCCGGTGCTTGTTTGTATGCTTTTTTATAAACATTTGTTATCTTGTTAGAATCAAAAAGTGCAGAACCGTTTATTGCAATATATGGCATGTTGGCTTCATGGGCAAAAGCTCTTGCTAATAGTTTTTTACCCATACCTATAGGCCCATATAAAAACATCCCCTTTGGGATATTTAGACAAAAGCGTTGCAGCTTTTTTTGATCTGTTAAAAGACTTATAACCTCAGTTAACTCATCTTTAACTTTTGTGTGACCGGCTATATCATCAAATGAAACATCCGATACATGGAATTTGTCTTTTGATTCGGTGTTTACACTCTCCTCAGCATATAAAGCTTCATCTATAGTGCATATTGCATTTGAGCCTGAAACTTTCGTATCCCATTTTAAGTTTACTATTTTATGTTTTTGTGTGGTATTTGCTAAAAAAAGTTTTTCATCTTCTAGTATCGTTTTTAAGAACTCTTTTGATTTTTCAGATACATGATAATCTATTTTGTCTATATTATCTTTAATTTTGATTTTCCTGAAAATAAAAACCAAAAAGATAAGATAGATGTCAAAAAAAATTGGAAGAAATGATTCTTGTCCATGCGGCAGCGGTTTAAAGTATAAG
>JBEPWC010000126.1:0-6034 GCA_041642615.1 Sulfurimonas sp.
AAACTTTTTGTTATGAAGCGTTTTGAGATAAAAGATGACAAAACTTATATGGGTTTTGAAGATATGTGTGTCTTGCAAGCTAAACAAAGAGACGAAAAGTACGAAGGGAGTTATGAATCAGTAGCAAAGACAATAAAAACTTTTGTATCTGTAAAACACAAAAAAAATGCAATAAAGCAGTTTTACAAGATGGTGGTGATCAGCTCCATGTTAAAAAATGGAGATGCTCATTTAAAAAACTTTGGCTTGATCTATGATGATATAGAAAAGATCAACATAGCTCCTGCATATGATTTTGTTTGTACTACTGTTTATATAAAAAAAGATATACCTGCACTTAGTTTGTTAGGTAGTAAAAAGTGGTGGAAAAAAGAGTTGTTGCAAAGATTTGGGGTAGAGAGTTGTGAGCTAAGTCAAAAAAATGCTCAGGAACTATACCAAGAGTGCCTAGATGCAGTTGGGAAAGTGGTAGATGAGATAAAAAACGGTTTATATAAATATAATTCTACTGAACAATTATTTTTAGAAGAGATGGTGCAAAATTTCTTTTATAAAAAAAGTGTATAATTCGACGCATGAAAAGAGGTTGTATATATGCTTATTGATTCTTATGACAGAGTAGTTGACTACTTACGCATCTCAGTTACTGAGAGGTGTAACTTTAGATGTAACTACTGTATGCCAGAAAAGCCTTTTTCATGGGTGCCAAAAGAGAACTTGCTCTCATTTGAAGAGATGTTTGAGTTTGTAAAAGTGTGCATAGATGAAGGTGTGAAAAAGATCCGTATTACAGGTGGTGAACCACTGCTTCGTGAAGATCTAGACACTTTTTTAAAGATGATCTACGACTATGAACCACGTATCGATCTCTCTATGACAACAAATGCATACCTGTTAAAAGGTGTAGCACAAAAGCTAAAAGATGCAGGACTAAAACGTATAAATGTCAGCATAGATAGTTTAAAACCTGAAGTTGCAAAAGAGATAGCTGGTAAAGATGTTTTAAAAAACGTGCTTGAGGGTGTAGATGAAGCACTAAGGGTTGGTCTAAAAGTAAAAGTAAACATGGTTCCCATGGAGACTGTAAACTTAGATGAGATCATAGATGTTTTAGAGTATTCTAAACAAAGGGGTATGAGTGTAAGGTTTATAGAGTATATGGAAAACCAACACGCAAAACCTGAGATCAAGGGTCTAAAGTCACCTGAGCTTTTAAGCATACTAAAACAGAAGTACAGTTTTGTAGATGATGGTTTTGATGGTGCAAGTCCATCTCACTACTACACTATGGATGATGGTTATAGATTTGGGATCATAGAACCTTATGAGGATGACTTTTGCAAGAAGTGTAACCGTATCCGTTTAACTGCAGAGGGGCATCTGATCCCGTGTTTATACTTTGACGAAGCTATGAGCATAGGTGAAGCTGTAAAAAGAGGTGATATAAAAACAGCTGCACTTGTTTTAAAAGAGGTTGTGAAAAACAAGCCTGAGAAAAACCGTTGGGGTGGGGAAGATGGTGAGACATCTAGCCGTGCATTTTATGAGACTGGTGGGTGAGATCCTCGGGTCAAGCCCGAGGATGACGGAAAGCTCAAGCCCGAGGATGACAGAAAGCTCAAGCCCGAGGATGACAGGGCGTCATTCCCTGCCACACGATCGTCATTCCCAACTTGATTGGGAATCTAAAGAGATACCATGTTATATCTAGTAGAACATTTTTATAGCGTCCAAGGCGAAGGTGCGTACACAGGCACCCCAAGTCTGTTTTTTCGCTTTGGCGGATGCAATATGAAATGCGAGGGCTTTGGTTGCACAGAAAAAATAGAGACAGGTCTTGAGATCAAAGGTTGTGATACAATTTATGCGGTAAATAAAGAACATTTCTCACACACTTGGGTAGAGATCACAACCTCTGATCAACTCTCAGGCGTTTTAGAACTATATAATCTACCTGAGAGTGTAGATGTTGTTATTACAGGTGGTGAGCCACTTCTAAACCTAAGCGATGAAGTGTTTGTCTCTTTTGTAGAAGAGCTTGTAAAAAACAACCATAGAGTTACATTTGAGACAAATGCAACGATCGAACCAGACTTTCAAATGTACCCTTTTTTAAAAGAGTGCACTTACGCACTCTCTGTAAAGCTTCAAAACTCTGGTGAGAGTTACAAAAAAAGGATCTCCGCTCAAGTGATCAACTCTATTACACTAGATGCAAAAGATGCTTTTTTTAAGTTTTCAATTGATCCAGATTCGATTAATGCTTCACTTGATGATGAGATCACTGAGATCCTATCATATGCAAAAAACACAAAAGTTTACTGTATGCCAGTAGCTGGGGATAAGCTAGAGTTAGAGAGAAATACCCCAGCATTAATAGAGTATTGTAAAACAAAAGGTTATAATTTTTCAGACAGACTGCACATGCGTGTATGGAATAAAGAAAAAGGTGTATAGATGATCATCCGTAAACTATTTAAATTTGAAAATACCCATATTGTAAGGGATTGCTCAACGATTAGGTGTAGAAGCTCCATACATGGGCACTCTTACAAGATAGAGCTTTTGTTTGAGTCAGACTTTTTAGACAATGCACAGATGGTTTACGATTTTGGTTTGATGAAAAACAACATGAAAGCTTTAGTAGATGCGTTTGATCATGGGATCACACTTTGGAATCAAGATGATGAGGGTTATATAAAAGATATGAAAAAACACTCAGACCGCTGGGTAATGCTACCAGTTTCTCCATCGTGTGAGCAGTTTAGCCGTGTGATTTTTTTGATGATCGACAAGGTTTTAGAGTGTACACGTGGAGTAAATGGTGAGAGAGATGTGGAGCTACACAGTGTTATAGTCCATGAAACAGACACTGGTTATGCTCAGTGTTTTCGCAAAGATGCATACTCTGAGAAGATGGGGACTATAAACCTTGAAGAGATCATTTTTTCTGATGCTGTTAAAGATGAGTGGGCTGATTGTGAACTGTTTGAAAAACTTAAAAAAGGGGTGGAGTTTGTAAATCCTGATAGTGTTTAGAGATCCTCGGGTCAAGCCCGAGGATGACGGAATAGGTCAAGCCCGAGGATGACATAATATCGTCATTCCCAATCACACCCTCGTCATTCCCAACTTGATTGGGAATCTAACAGCTACTTAGTTCCACTCTCTCATTTGTGTTAAACCCAAACCTAATCGGTAAAACCTTAACTAGATCACCTTCGTTGATCACAGAACACTGATCACTTATAATGATGTAGCTGTTAGTCTCAGCAAGTGGCTTGATCATCCCCGGTGCTACCCCTTTTTTAGCAAAAAAACTAGATCCATCAAAATACCCAGGTAGAAGAGTTGTCCTTCCAGGTTTTAGAGTGTAACCATCTGCCATCTTTGCATCTATAGTGTTTAAAAACTTATCCTCAGCTCCACTCATTGCTAAAACTATGCTTTGCCCAAAAAGTTCAAAGTTTAGCGAAGCAGCTAGTGGGTTTCCGGGAAGATTTAACACCATAGTATCTCCTATGACACCAAAAGTAGTTGGTTTTCCAGGCTTTATTTGCACCTTGTCAAAGTAGGTCTTCATCCCAAAACTTCCAAAAACCTCTTTTGTGTGATCGGCATCCCCAACACTCACACCTCCACTTGTGATGATGAGATCACTATCAAGTGCACTTCTTAGATGCTCTTTTAAATCCTCAACAGAGTCCCTAGCAGTGCCTATAAAGTCCACTTCACAACCTAACTCTTCAGCTCTTGCTTTTAGAGCTGGAGCATTTGTATTGTAGAGTTGGTGGCTGTCTGATACATTTTCAAAGTGCATCTTAAGTTCACTCCCACTTGCAAAAATAGCTACACGCACAGGTTTGTAGACCTTGACATGGCTAATCCCTTGTGAAGCTAGTAGTGTGATCTGATGAGCTTGGAGCATATGACCTTTTTTAAGCAGCACACTGCCTGTTTTTATATCTTCACCCTCTTTGCGTATATGCTTGCCATGACTTAGATCAGATGGTAGTGTTACACCATCTTTACACTCTTTTGTATCTTCACGTGGCACTATAGCTTCACAACCCTCTGGAACCCTAGCTCCAGTCATGATCTTTATGGCATTACCATCACTCAAAGTAGCATCTGAATCATCCCCTGCAAAAATAGTATCAGAGACCTTTACACATTTTGAAGCATCGCTCACTTTTACAGCGTAACCGTCCATAGCAGAGTTATCGTAGGGTGGAAGTGAGTGTGTTGAGACTATCTCCTCTGCCAAGGTTGAACCTAGTGCTTGTTCTAGTGGTAAAAACTTTGTAGATCTTTTTGGTGTGTGTTTGTAGATGAGTTCTAATGCTTGATCTATTGTAACTTCCATATGTACGCCCTAGTCAAAAATTTATGATAATTATAGTGAAATTCGCTTATTATTGAAAGTAGTACTTGACAGAATCTTAAATAATCAGTATCCTCAGAGTTATAATTTAAGAATGGGAGAGTGTTTATGAAAAGGATAGTTTTTAAGGTTGGAAGCAGTGTGCTTGCTGAAAAAACAGATATTGCAAAAGAGAGGATGTTAAACCTTGTTGGTTTGATCGCAGAGGCTAGAAAAAAGTATGAGGTTATCTTGGTTTCATCTGGTGCAGTTGCCGCTGGATATACCGCTGTTCAGCTAAACCGTAGCGTGCCAACAAGTAAAAAAGTACTTGCATCTTTAGGTCAGCCAATTTTGATGAGTTCGTATAAAAATAAGTTTGATATTTTTGAGGTAACTACATCTCAAATCCTTTTAACAGAAGAGGATTTTAACTCAAGAACGCACACTAAGATATTTCAAGAGATCATAGACCGTACTTTAAAAAACGATATCTTACCAATCGTAAACGAAAACGACATATCTACAACTCCAGATCAACTCTTTGGTGACAACGACCAACTCTCAGCCCATGTAGCGTACTACACAGGTGCAGATATGTTGATCATACTAAGTGATATAGACGGTTATTATGACTCAAACCCTAGAGAAAACCCAAAAGCAAAGATCAGAAAAATAGTGAGTGAGATCAAAGAAGAGGAGCTTGGTCAAAGTCATACTCCTAACTCAGAGTTTGCAACAGGCGGGATAGTTACAAAACTAAAAGCAGCTGATTATATGATGAGTAAAGGCAGAGAGATGTTCTTGTGTAATGGGTATGATCTTACAACTGCTAGAGAGTTTTTGATCGATGGTGTGCATAACAAGGGTACGCTATTTACCAAGAAAATTAAAAAAAATAGTAAAGATAATAAAAGTTAATTAATGATAAAATTCCAAATCTAAAAAAGTTTAAGCTTTAGGGGATTTATGGAAGAGATGTATAGTATGAGCATAGTTACACACAACTACAGTGTGTTAGCTCTTATGTTAGCAGTTATGTACAACTACTATAGGCTCACAAGTGCAAAAAGTGTTCAATCTTACAGAAAGTTTGTGATGCTTTTTAATGCAGTGGGTTCTACATTTTTAGCTGTTGTTATATTTACAGGTGTAGTTATGATGGCTGCAAAACATCTCTCTTTTACTATTGAAAACATCGTAATGATCGTTTTTTCTGTTGTTTTTATTATCTTAGAGGGCAAGCGTGCAAAAGCCTTTAAGTATGTTATGAACAAAGATGATGAGGGCTTTTTACTCCTTAAGCAAAAAGCAAAAAAGATACTTTGGTTTGAATTTTTAGTTACCTTAGTTATCTACATTTGGATGGTTAGTATAGCCTTATGATCTATGTGTTTGATTCAGATGCAGGCAAAGATACTCTTACACTAAAAGGTGAGAGCTTTAAGTACCTTATAAAGGTGCGTAGACACACACAGGGCGACTTGATAGCCTTTAGAAATGAGTCAGATATAAAAACACTCCATACCTACAAAGTAGTAGACCTTCAACCAAAAAAAGCCTTACTTGAACTCCAAAACTCTAAAATCTTAGAGATTAAACCTAAAAAAGATCTCCATATTGGCTGGTGTATGGTTGATGCTAAAAGTGTTGAAAAAGTACTACCTAGTT
>JBEPWC010000127.1:0-2372 GCA_041642615.1 Sulfurimonas sp.
AAATACTTAGGAAAGGAAAAGATTGTCAGTATTAAAAAGCTTGGATATAGATTTACCACAACGTGAGAAAAAAACACTATTTAGGTTTTTAGCACTTTACACTTTTTTTACTGTTGTGATCTTAGCCTTAACCATATCACTTTACTACAACCTTCAAAAAGAGCTAGCCCAAAGCAAAAGAACGATCGAGCTAAATGAGTATGCAAACAACTTTATATCAACCCTAGCAGATCTAAACACTACGAGAGTTGCTTATCCCAAAAGTGACAAGTTCAAAACATCTCTTTATGCAGATGACTACACCCTATTATACTCAACCTCATCAGATCCTAAAAATTCGCTAGTTGAAGTCTCTTACACAAACAACAAGATCATACGCTACATAACTAATCCAAAAGAGTACTATCTTAACACACAGTATGTAGTAGTAGAGATCATAGATGATAAAAAGTGGCTAAACACCACTCTAGTGAACATCGCAATTTACAGTTTGATCTTTTTTACAATTATGCTAATCATAGGTTACTTTTTACTTAAACTTTTTCTAAAACCGATGCGTGATGCACTGCATCTTTTAGATACATTTATAAAAGACACTACACATGAGCTAAACACACCAGTGAGTACGATCATGACAAATATAGAGATGATAGATAAAGATAGTATAAAAGATAAATACCTTCTAAAGATCATAAACCGTATAGAGATAGGTACTAAAACTGTCTCAAACATATATGATGATCTCAGCTTTTTGATCTTAAAAAACAAAATACTCTCACATGATCATGACATAAACCTAAAAGAGCTAGTTGAGCAAAGAGTTGAATACTTCTTGATTTTGGCAAATACAAAAAAGATAAAAATTACAACAGATCTTGATCCAGACACTACTCTATATATAGATGAGAAAAAGATCTCAAAACTGATTGATAACATACTCTCAAATGCGATCAAATACAACAAGATAGGTGGTTCTATCTTTATAACCCTAGATCACAACAGACTTACGATCAAAGATACAGGTAAAGGGATCAAACAACAAAACATAGATCTGATGTTTGAGAGATATGCTAGGTTTGACAATGTAGTTGGTGGTTTTGGGATCGGTCTTAACATAGTTAAGATGATCTGTGATGAGTATGACTTAGATATAACAATAACTTCTGAGGTAGATAAATATACACAAGTTACTATAACTTTTTAACTTCACAATCACTCCACAATTATTGTCTATACTTCTTTTATATCAACATAAAGGACAGGTTATGAAAACACTTAACAAAGTTTTATTAGGACTTACACTAATAGGTTCACTTACAGGTTTAGCTGCAGATGGTGCAGATATTTACAAAAAATGTGCTGGATGTCACGGTGTAAATGGTGAGAAAAAAGCACTTGGAAAATCAGAGGTGATCAAAGGGTGGGAAGCATCAAAAACGATCACTGCACTAAAGGGTTATAAAGATGGTAGTTATGGTGGGCAGATGAAAGCTCTTATGAAAGGGCAAGTTGCTCCACTAAGTGATGCAGATATAGAAGCTGTAGCAAAATATTTAGAATCAAAATAGTGGGTACGCGAGCGACAGCGGAAATGTTCCCTCTTGTTAGAGGGGATATTTTATGCTAAAATCTATACAAAAAAAGGTACGCCATGAATAATCTTTTACAAAGAATTACAATAGATTCTGAAATATCTCATGGAAAACCATCTATAAGAGGTCTTCGCTATCCTGTAGAGATGATTTTAGAACTTTTAAGCAGTGGTATGACTGCTGATGATATTTTAGAGGATTATGAGGACTTAGAAAAAGATGATGTGATGGCTTGTTTGTTTTATGCATCTAAATTAGCAGAAATAAAATCTACTGAAAAATTAACTGTAGCATAATGAAGTTTATTGTTGATGCTCATCTACCAAAGAAACTATCTCAGTTTTTAGAGTACAGAGGATACGATTCAATCCATACACTTGAGTTGCCTAACAAAAATAAAACTAAAGATAAAGAGATAAATCAGATCTCTTTAGACGAAAAAAGAGTTTTACTCTCAAAAGATCTAGATTTTGTAGAGTCACTGTTGATATCTAATAAGCCTTATAAACTTATAGCTATATCGATAGGAAATATTTCCAACAAACAGCTTTTAGATATATTTAGTAAAAATATAGAACATATAGTATCACTTTTAAAAGATAATAGACTAATAGAGATTAGCTCTAAGCACATTATAGTTAAAGAATAAAAAAGTTGATATAATCTTTTTATAAATTTTAGACAAGGCAAAATATGGACTTTTTTACAGCTGATATTTGTGATGAACACTTTGACAAAGTCATAGCACTAAACCCAGACTTTACAAACTACGGTGGAGCT
>JBEPWC010000127.1:2382-6022 GCA_041642615.1 Sulfurimonas sp.
AATAAATGTAGAGGCGAATTTATACAGATCAGACTAGATAAAAACAACTCTGATCTTGTAAAACTTCTTCGCGATGAAGATGGTAGTGGAAAGGTTGTGGTTGTAGATGTTAGAGAGGAGTACTACGCAGTAGTTGGTGAAAACCTTATGAAGTATGCTCATAAAAATAACTATGCTGGGATCATTGTAAATGGCTATATTCGTGATACACAGCAGATCAAAGATATACCTGTTGGACTTTGGGCACTTGGTACTTGTCCACACAAGTACATACCTACAACTGAGGGTGAACGTGATGTCAAACTAACATTTGGCGGTGCAAGTTTTGAGAGTGGGACCTATGTTTATGCAGACAGTGATGGAATCATAGTAACTGGTGGGCCTTTAGTTTAAAACTTTAACCCACTTCTGTATTTTGTTCAAGATTTTTAAAGAACATCATCTCACGCTCACGCAGAAGCCTGATCATGTTGGTTGAGCCTTTAACACCTACAGGATCACCAGCTGTTAAGATGTAGCTTTTGTCAAGATGCAAAACACCTCTATCCATACCTTGGTTCATAACCTCGCTCATCATCTGTCCAAGTGAATCCTCTTTTACCAAAAATGCAGGCACTACACCCCAACTCATAGTTAAAAATCTGGAGACTTTCAATGAGTGTGTAACAGCGTAAATATCACGACGAGGTTTGTACCTTGAGATCTTTCTTGCAGATGATCCAGATGCAGTTATGGCAAAAAGCCCCCATGCATCTACATCCTCACACAAGTTTACTGCAGCTGAGTTTATGCTGTCTGTTGCATCATTTACCATAAACTCATTTACCTTATTAAAAGGGTAGATCTTCTCAGCACCTTGGATGGTTTGAACCATTGTTTTTACAGCAAGTGCAGGATTGTGTCCAACCGCACTCTCCTCACTTAGCATAACCGCATCGGTCCCATCTAAAACGGCATTTGCAATATCACTGATCTCAGCACGAGTTGCACGCTCTTTTTCAGTCATAGACAAAAGCATCTGAGTAGCTGTGATCACAGGTTTTGAAGCCTCATTTGCCTTTTTGATCAACATCTTTTGAGTCGATGGCACATCAAAAAATGGTATCTCTATTCCTAAATCACCACGAGCTACCATGATCCCATCGCTATACTCTAAGATCTCATCTATATTTTCAACGGCGTCAAACTTCTCTATCTTTGCTATTATCTGTATATTATCTTTGTGTCCAACAAGCAGGTTTCTAACTTGTTTCATATCATCTGCATTTTGAACAAAAGATATAGCCATAAAGTCAACTCCGTTTTCTATCCCCCACTCTATATCTTTTTTGTCTTTATCTGTTATGATATTTATACCAAGGGTTGTGTTTGGAAAGTTGATCCCCTTTTTAGATGAGAGAATACCTGGATTTTCAACCTTTACACTTACTTTTTCATCGGTTTTATCAACCACTTTGGTTCTGATCATCCCATCATATAGGTAGATATACTCTCCAACATTTACAAGTTTTAAAACACTTGGTTGAGAGATAGCTGCACGGTATAGTTTCTCTCCAACATGCTCACCCTCTATTGCTTCATAAACAAACTCAATAATATCATCTTCTTCTAAGTGAAAAGGACGTTCAAGATGCCCTACCCTTATCTTTGGTCCACTTATATCTTGAAGTACACCTGTTATAAGTCCTGTTTTTTCCTCAGCTGCGCGTATCCTATCTAGCACCTCTTTGTGATGTTCATGTGATCCATGTGAAAAATTCAGGCGAAAAACATTTACACCAGCACGCATCAACTCTATGATCTGCTCCATTGAGTCTGATGATGGTCCAATAGTTGCAATAATTTTAGTTCTTTTTTTCAAACAAAATCCTTTTAGTTTGAGAAATTTATAAAATATTATACAACTTATTTGTTACGAGACAAGTACCTTTGTAAAATAATCATAGCAGATATAGAATCGATCCTACCATCTTTTAGGTGTTTCATCTCACCCTTGATCAGCTCTTTTGCCTCTAACGAAGAGGATGCTTCATCTTGATAATGTACAGCACCATCAAAATCAACCAAGTTCATAAAATGCAAAACTCGACGACGCATCTCATCTTCACTGCTTCCACCCATTGGAATACCGATCACTATTGTCTCAATATCCCACTCTTTTATGATTTTTTTAACTTCATCACTTGCTTGATTACGGTTTTTTCTTATGATCGCAGGTAGTGGTGTTACTATATCTTTGTGACACGAGTATGCTAAGCCTATACGTTTAAGACCTAGATCTATTGATAAATATCTCATATATTTTTCCTAGATTCCCAATCGAGTTGGGAATGACGTTTTATTTTATATAGATTCAAAACAAGAAAGGGTATGACGTTTTTTTATTTTCCTAAACAAAAAGAGCCAAACATCTTATCTAGCATCTCATCATTCTCAAAAGGTCTTGTTATACTTGCCATCTCTTTTACAGCTTCGTTTAGATGAAAAGAAAAGATCTCAAGCTCCTGATCATCTAGTGGCATAAAAGCCTCATCTATATTTTGCAAAGTATTTTCAACTGCACTGATCTGACGCTGAGAGATCAACATCATCTCGTCTGAAGAGTTTGTAGTATCCATATGTTGTTTTAGTAGTTCAACCAACTCTTCAACACCGCTTTTAGTATTTAATTCCAAGTCAAACTCAACTCTACCTTGTGCAAATTTTGGTTCTAAGTCTATCTTATTTTTAACGTGTATTACTTTTTTCCCCTCAGAGTGATTCTCGATCAAAGTTAACATCTGTTCATCTTCTGTATCAATCTCACGTGAGTTGTCAAAAAGTGCTATTACAATGTCACTAGACTCAATCGCCTCTAAACTTCTCTGTATCCCTATACGCTCGATCTCATCATCAGCCTCACGAATACCTGCTGTATCGACTATACGGATCAGGTGTGAGCCTATTTTTAACTGCTCTTCTACAGTATCACGAGTCGTTCCAGCTATATCACTTACGATCGCCCGCTCATATGCAAGGAGTGAGTTTAAAAGTGAGCTTTTTCCAACATTTGGTTTTCCAACAATTGCTACGCGAAAACCTTGCATTAGCCCTTCTCTGGCTTTACTTGCATTTAGTGTTTTCAAAAGAGATGTTTTAAGAGAGCTTAGTTTGTCTTTGATCTGCACAACTAGATCTTCTGGGAGATCCTCTTCTGCATAGTCTATACTCACTTCAGAGTAAGCAAGTATATGGATGATCTCATCACGGATCTCTTCAATATACTCTTTTAGTGAGCCTTTCATCTGTTTTGCAAGTATCTTTGCTGCGTCTTCACTTTTTGCTTCGATCAGCTGAGCAATCGCTTCAGCTTCACTGAGGTCAATTCTGCCATTAAAAAAAGCTCGCTTTGAAAACTCACCAGCTTCAGCTAAACGTGCACCTGAGCCTAAAACAGATTTTAAAATAGACTGAGCTACTATAAAACCTCCATGACACTGGATCTCTACAACATCTTCGCCTGTAAATGAAAAAGGGGCTTTAAAGTATATAACTAAAGATTCGTCCAGCAACGATTGAACCTGTTCTACGATGACATAGTCATGTTACACAGCCAGCTTGGAGAGCTTGAAAGCTCAATATTTGTTATAGGATCTCCCGA
>JBEPWC010000128.1:0-5990 GCA_041642615.1 Sulfurimonas sp.
CTATGTAAAAGTAGTGGATTTAATCAAAAATACCATGATTTTTTCTAAATTTAAGCTTATAGAGGATGCTATTTTAAGCTTAAAATCAGAAATTTTAAAAGAATTTCCACTTATAAAATCATCTAAACTAAAAGTTTCTAAACCCTCTATTTTAAGTGATTGCTGCGTTAGTGTAAGTGAAGAGTTTTAGAGCTATTTTTAAATACAACTTTAATTATTATTAAATTTACTTTAAATTGCAATAATTTTATGATACAATTCGACAAATTTTCATTTATAGGAAAAATATAATATGCGTATATTAATAATAGAAGACGAAGTTACTCTAAACAAAATGTTAGCAGAGGGACTAAAAGAGTTTGGTTACCAAAGTGATGTTACAGAGACTTTAAAAGATGGCGAATACTACTTAGACATTCGTAATTATGACCTAGTTTTAATGGACTGGATGCTTCCTGATGGAAACTCTGTAGATATTATAGGTGACATAAAAGCAAATACTCCAAAAACAGCAGTAGTTGTGCTATCAGCACGTGATGATAATGAGAGTGAGATCGAAGCTTTAAGAGCTGGTGCAGATGACTATATCCGTAAGCCATTTGACTTTGATGTACTTGTTGCACGCCTAGAGGCGCGTTTACGTTTTGGTGGTAGTAACATTATAGAGATAGAAGATCTTACTATCAACCCTGAAGAGGAAAAGATCAACTACAAAGAGCAAGAGATCGAGCTTAAAGGTAAGCCTTTTGAAGTTTTAACTCACCTAGCTCGTCACCGTGATCAGATCGTATCAAAAGAGCAACTTTTAGATGCTATTTGGGAAGAGCCAGAACTAGTTACTCCAAATGTAATTGAAGTTGCAATAAACCAGATCCGTCAAAAAATGGATAAACCATTAGGTATTACAACTATCGAGACTGTTCGTCGTCGTGGTTACCGTTTTTGCTTCCCAAAAGAAGTAAACTAATACAAATTTCCCCACCTTTGGGGAAGCTTTTTGATATAATACTTTTTATATTAATTTTCAAGAGTATTTCATGTTTTCAAAAAGTATAAGAAGAAATTTTTTATTTCAAATCATTTTATCCTCTATACTACTGATCTTTATATTTTCATCTTTTTTATATTTTTATATTGAAAAATCGATCTATGATGAAAAAAGAAACGAGTTACTAAAATATGCAAAAAACATAACATCAAATAGATCTGTATTAGACTTCAAAGATGATAATCAAGATCAGTTTTTACACATAACTGCAGAACTAATTAAACTTAAAAAACATAAAAACCACAGTATAGATCCTTATGAAAGCACAAAAAATAGAAATACATACTTAACACTTATATATCCTTTTGACTTAACAACCTCAAGTTATATAAAAGTTACAAAAAATATCACTGCTACAAAAGATCTGCTACAAAAGATCCTTAGATATATACTTTTTATAAATATAGTTGGTTTTGGACTTGTTTTGATCTACGCCATAGCACTCTCAAAGATGTTAATAAAGCCCATTAGAACACTATCTAACAAGCTCTCAAATATGAACGAACACCTTATGAGACCTGTTAAGGTTGAAGACTTACCAGAAGAATTTGAACCTCTTGGTGCCACACTTAACCACTTAATCTTACGGATTCAAAACTTTGTAAAGTACCAAAAGGAGCTCTTTATAGGTACAGCCCATGAGATGAAAACACCACTAGCAGTTATAAAACTTAAAAACCAAGTTACGCTGATCAAAAAAAGGACGCCTGAGGAGTACATTGAAGCTATTGAGACTACAAACAAATCTGTAGATGACATGAACCACATAGTATCAAACATACTAAATATAGGTCGTCAAGAGGGTGTACAACTTGAAAAACCTGCTGAGATAGATGTTATTAAGTTTTTAAAAGACAAGGTTAACGACTTTACCCTTATTGCTGCAAATGAAGGTAAAGAGATCGACATGGACTTTAAACCAGATGGTTTTATGGCAATGTTGCAAGTTGGATTACTAAATCAGATCATACAAAACTTTATACAAAATGCACTAAAATTTACACCAGAGGATAAAAAGGTATACATCAGAAGCCAAGAGGATAACTTTGGACTTTTAATAGAGGTCATCGATGAGGGTTGTGGGATCGATGAGAGTGTTGACTTGTTTGCACCATTTAAACGCCAAGGAAATAAAAGTGGTGTTGGATTAGGTCTATTTTTAGCAAAAAGTGCAGCTGATGCTTTGGGTGCTAAGATTAGCATAAAAAATAGGACAGATGGTAAAAACGGAGCGGTTGCAAGCCTACAAATAAACTCTAAGTTATCATGTATTATTCCAAGCAAAAGATAATCTAAAGCTTTAATTTGATATAAATCTGATTGTTTAATAGATGTTACGCACTGTAATGTGTAAACCCCATTACAGTAGCAGGGACTAAAGCTACAGAAAGTTAGCTTTTTGAGAAAATAAATATATTAAGAGTAAGAGAGTACAAATGGCTTTACTAATAAATGACGAGTGCATTGCGTGTGATGCATGTAGAGACGAGTGCCCTACCGAGGCTATAGAAGAGGGAGACCCTATATATTTCATAGATCCAGATAGATGTACAGAGTGTATTGAGATCTATGATGAACCAGCGTGTATAGCTGCATGCCCTATTGACTGTATAGTACTAGATAAAGACAACATAGAATCAATTACAGAGCTACAATTTAAATATAAACAAATTTTAGCCGAAGAAGAATAAAATTTGGCAAAGCGTGTAGCTGTTATAGATATCGGTTCTAACTCTATTAGAATGGTTGTCTATGAGAAAACTAGCCGTTTTGCATTTCACCTCCTTTATGAATCTAAAAGCAAGGTACGTTTGTCTCAAAATGCGTATCAGAACAATGGCAATATCCAGCAAGATGCTATGGATAGAGCATTTTTTGCACTAAATGACTTTGTAAATATCATCTCATCATTTAAAGCTAGAAAAACCCTTTGTGTAGCTACATCAGCTTTGCGTGATGCTCCAAATAAACATATATTTTTAAAACGTGTAAAAAATGAGCTAAAACTAAATATAAAGATCATAGATGGTAATCGTGAAGCATACCTTGGAGGTATTGCTTGTGCAAATCTTTTACCAAACCAAAAAGATGCTCTAACAATAGATATAGGTGGAGGCTCAACCGAGTTTGCACATATTAATAACAAAAAAATAAAAGATACGATCTCATTAGAATTAGGAACTGTAAGATTAAAAGAGCTGTTTTTTGACAATAACGATCTTGATGGTGCTAAAAAATACATAGATGAAAAACTAGATGTTTTAGATCATATCAATACTCCAAAACTTATTGGAATTGGTGGGACATTTCGAGCACTTAGTACATCTCTTATGAAACAGATAAAATTTCCACTCAGAAAACTCCATGCACATGAGTGTGATGTTGAAGCATTTAAAACACTTTTAAAAGAGATTTTAAATGCTAAAGATGATGCTGATCTAAAAAAACTCAATATCAAAGAGAATCGCTACGACATTATTAAGCCAGGTTCACTCATACTTCAAAGGGTGATTAAAAAACTAGGGATATCTGAACTTATCACAAGTGGCGTAGGTGTACGTGAAGGTGTTTACCTAAGTGATCTACTTAGAGGCTCAAAAGACAAGCTTCCAGCTAACTACAACACCTCTGTAAGACATATACTTGATTCACACGTAAGTGACAAAGAGTACTCAAACAACCTTAATAAACTAACAAAAAATCTATTTGATCTCTTAAAAGAGAAGTTCAACCTAGATGAGAAGTACAGAAAAGATCTATCTGTAGCTGCGAAGCTTTATCCATCTGGTGGTAGTATACACCAATTTGCACAAAACAGACATAGCTACTACCTTTTACAAAGCTCACTAGAATATGGTTTTACACAAAAACAGATGACACTTATATCTACCCTTGTTAGGTATGCAAAAAGAAAGTTGCCATCTTCAACACATGTCCAAAAATATAAAGTACTTCTTCCAGATGCAAACGTGTTAAATGCACTAAGCTACATACTAACGCTTAGTATATATCTACTAAGTCATAGACCTAGAAACATAGACTTTAAATGCACTCTGGTTGAAAATAAACTAATTGTAGAGTCTAAAAATGAGATGTATCTAGCAAAAGAAGACATAGAATCACTAAAGCCTTTAGAGGACTTAGAGATCGTTTTTAACTAACCTCTAAAACCTTTATAATTTACCACCTAAACCCAATCCCCACTTCAAGCCCTAGTAGATCTTCTAACTCTGCATAGGTGTATTGATTTTTATATACCCCGAGATCGTTAGTGTAGATAGAGTTGATATTTGCTGTGGTGTAGAACTGTTTTGAAAGAGTGTAGTTTAGCCCTACTTGGAGGGTATAGACTGTTTTTGTGTCTTTCATATTTTGAGCTTCAAAGCTCATAGAACCTATCCCTGCACCTGCAAAGAGATCTAGGTTTTGGTTCGCTCTGTAGAGATAATCAACACTTAGGCTTATGAGATCTGCATCTGCATCTTCCCAGCGGATTGGTTTATAGTTCACAAGCACTCTTGTGTTGTACTCTTGTAAGTCTACACCCACACTCATGTGTGCTGCGTAGGTGGTGTTGCTAGCGGTGTTAAGATAGCTTTTTGCTTTACCATCGGCAATGCCATATTTAAGCTCTGCTAGCCCTTGAAGATCAAGAGCACTGAGTGTAGTGCTTAGAAGTGTTGCTGCTAGGAGTGTAGTGAGTGTTTTTTTATTGTACTGCATAAGCACCCCTTAGGAGTGTAGCACTCCCACTGACAATAGTGACATATTTGGCATCATTATCGATGATATGTTCTACCTCTATGATAGTATCAGTGCTATCTGGTTCTAAGATATCCCCTTGAAGCACTTCACTTCTCCCCCCTACACTCAGAGTATACACTCCATCTGTAGTACTCTCTCCAAAGACAGCTTTATTACTCTCTTCACCACATCCTGCAAAAAGCAGGATGGAGAGGCTTGTGATACTGAGTAGTTTTATTGTTTTCATTTCTCTTCCTTTTTAAAACTTTAGTCTTTTTGTAACAGGTGTCTTAATTTTGAGTTTAAGACGGTTGTTATCTTCTAAATCTTCATAGACACGTGCATTGTTTCCAGCTTCAAATGGTGTGGTTTGGTTTGTGGTATCTTGAACTTGTTCTACCCCATCACATCTTTTTGCAAAGCTAGAGAGAGTTTGCCCATCTGCATCTGTACTTACTACAGCCTCTATACTACACCCGTTTGCATCTATGTAGCTTATTGGTGCTACAGAGGTTCGAACCTTGCCATCTGCACCAATACGTGTTTGTGCCCCACGAATTTCAGAGTTTGCACTAGATTCTTTTTCACCTAATTTTACTGTGTGTGATGCACTTCCATCTGGGTTTGCAACTACTTTGAACTCTGCACCATTGCTAGGAAGTGTAGCTTTTGTTTCTACTGATTTATCAGATCTAATTGTTGTGCTAGTATTTGGTAGTTCTGATTCAGCTTTTGTTTGTTTCTCTCCTACTGTCATTGTATGGCTTGCTTTTACATCTCCGCTTGCTTTTGCAACTACTTCTATTGCAACTGGCTCATCTGCATCGTTGGTCGTAGTGGTGCTTGTTGTTACATCACCTGTTGATACATCTGTTTGTGTCTGAGTCCCTTCTAATTCTGAAGAGGCTGTTACATCACCTAGTTGGTGTTTTACCTCTGGCTCAACAACTACTGGTTCTTCTGGTTCTGGTTCAGTTGGAGTTTCTGGCTCAGCTGGTTCTTCAACTGGTTCTTCAACTGGTTCTTCAACTGGTTCTTCAACTGGTTCTTCAACTGGTTCTTCTGGTTCTGTTGGCTCCTCTGTTGGCTCTTCAGTAGGTTCTTCAGTTTCAGGCTCCTCTGGCTCTGTTGGTGGTGGTGTTGTTGTGCCTCCGCCGCCACTAGATGGTGCTGAGCCTGTAGTAGCACTAAATGTTAT
>JBEPWC010000129.1:0-5950 GCA_041642615.1 Sulfurimonas sp.
TAAAACCTGTAAGATAGCCCAATAACAAGAATAAATATAAGTATAAATTGTGCAATAAATATCTTATATTTTATAGATAGAAACATTATTTTTTAAATACCCCTATAATAGATGAGTTTGCACAAGTACCAAACTTGCAGATATCTTTATACCCTCTATGGCACTCATAGCAAGTCTTTATTTTAAAAGATGGATGGGTATCGCTTATATCATTACCAACCCTATCAAATGTTCCATATAGAGGCTCTCTTCCAAGATGCTCTGTCACAAAAACAATATCTTGATCCTCATAGATTGCTACAGAGGTTATTCCATCGCTATATGGACCATGGTTTTTATACTCCTCTAGTTTATTTTTTGGGACAAATATATTGAGTTTTGTCCCTTTGCCATCATTGATCCAGTTGTACATAGCAACTGTTTCTTGTAAAAAAAGAGGGGTATCTTTTGGTAAAACTACATCTTTTCCTGGAATGACACTCTCTTTTACTAGCACCATATTATCCATGTTTTTTGGAAAACTTGCTATAGACTGACCAAACAGACTTAACGGAATAATAAAAATAAAAAACAAATTTTTTAGCATAGCTCATAACCTTTCTAACTTAATATTATAGCAGTTAAAGCTTTCTTTTTTTTCACTGCTTAGAGAGATTTTAGAGAGGGCAGAGCTAAGTAGAAATTTGATCTGATCAAAAATCAAAAACTGTAGCTTTTTTGATCAGCTTTAACTTGTCATCTGAAGCATAAACAAACATATTGCTGTTTTGTTTTTTTGCATACCATATACAGCAGCACATATCTTTGTGAACTAGATTCATATCTAAAATCAACACATCAATATCTTCATACCAATAAATACTATCTATACAATTTGTCAAGATAAGTTGGCTATCGTTTTTACTGGCAAGGTTTTTGATGATATCTAAAGATTTTTTACATGCTACTACCATCACTTTAGAAGGTTTTTTTCTAAACTGCATCTACAAAACCTCCAAACTCATCCTGTCTCTACCCTCTTTTTTGCTTTTGTAGAGGGCTTCATCTGCTAACATTAAGAGCTTGTCTGGAGTTATAGCTGTATCTATTTTACCCCACACCACTCCAAAGCTCATTGTCAAGTACTTAGAAACAGTAGAGTTAATATGTTTTATTTGTAGGCTTTTGATCTCTTCTTTGGCTTTTTGTACTATATGTTCAACCCCTTCTTTTTGTGTAGCTGGAAGTAAAGCAACAAACTCTTCGCCCCCGTATCTTGCCACAAAATCAGCCTGCCTTGAAAATTTGCTTTGCAATACTTTAGCTACTTTGACAATCGCATCATCACCCTTTTGGTGCCCATAGGTATCGTTGTAGGGTTTAAAAAAATCGATATCGCATATGACAAGTGCAAAAAAGCTTTTTCCCCGTACTGCCCTCTCATACTCCTTTTGTAACATTTCGTTAAAATATCTTCTATTATAAATACCTGTTAATCCATCGGTAATAGAGAGAGTATCAAGCTCTTTATTTGCTTTTTTGAGCCTCTGTACCAGTTCCACCCTTTGGGTAACATCGGCCATGGAGCCGATCGTGCCATACGCTACATCGTTTTCATCCACCAGCACAGAGGCTCTTACCTCCACCCACTTGTATCTGCCATCACTACAAGAAACTTGAAACTCTTCATGGTAGGTTTCAAGTTTGTTTGACATAAAAGCGTTGCACTGTTTCACTCCCGTATCACGGGAAGTTTTTGCTAAAAGCACCTGCCAATCCAGTCCAATATAGTCTTTGACCTTAAATCCTGTGAACACTTCCCATGAGGGGCTAAGGTAGGTGATCTTTTGCTTTAGATCTGTTTCAAAGATGATCTCTTGTAGATTTTCGGTGATGGTTTTGTATCTGTTCTCTTTTGGGCTTACGATCTTTTTAGGTGGCAAAGGCTGTTTGGTTGCAAGGGTCTGTTTTTGTTTAGCAGCAAAGAAGATATCTTTTTGCATCTCTATCTTACTGCTGAGTAACTGTTGTTTATCTAGTCCAAACTCTTTGGAAAAAAGTTCTATCGCCTGACCAATACCAATATGCAGTGAAAACCCCTGATTTCTGCCATAGCTTTTTGCACCTAGTACATAAAACCCCGGCTCAGATGTTTTAAGTGAGTCAATACTGGTGCTATAAGGTGTAAGGCGGCAGTCCATAGTGTCTTCAAGCATAGCCGAAGCTATGTTCATCGGTGCTTTTGAAGCGTAACATTCATGCATCTGTAACTCTCTGTATAGCAAGTCATCAGCCTCAAAACCGTAGTTTGAAACTATGTTGTCAACTTTAAATGCTCTTTCCTGCTCTTTAGTTTGTGAATATATACTCACTTCAAACCCTGAAGCTGTCTCATAGATACCTTGAATAAAACTTTTAGGGATCACTTGAACTTGGGGATGATATGAGTCTAAAAACTCATTGGCTAGGCGTACTGTTTCTACCCGTTTTTCAAAGATATCGTTTTTTAGCTGTGGGATACAGGGCTTTAAACCTGTTTCATTTATATAGATTATTTTTGTCAGATCATCCTGTTCAATCAACTTTTTAAGCTCTACCACCGATTTTGCAGCACAACATGTAGCACCTACCATAAGTGTAGTTTTTGAGCGAAGCTGTTTTTTTGGTTGGTCTTTGTCTATAGCATGGTAGAAAAAGTGCTCCCTTAAGCTCTTTTCATTGAGTGCAGCCATCCTGCCCTCACCCATAAATAGCGGGTTTTCATACACTCCACTTGTATCTATAACCCTGTCTGAGTATAGAAAAAAATCACTATTTTTATTTTTACAATGCAGCTTAAAGGGGTACTTTGCCCTATTATCTCCCATCATATCAGTTTTTACAATCTCTGCTTTGCCAACTTCTAAAACCTGTGTATCAAAACTGATAGTAAACTCCCCAGTTTTGGCCAATGGTATAAGGTAGTTGTTAATATACTCACTAGTAGTTTCATACTCCTTTTGAGGCATTGTAAAAGTGTTAGTAGAGCTTAGTAGTTCAATCCCAAAGGGAGAGTAGTTATAATACCAGGGACTAAACATTTCAAGATGGGAAAATTTTGCCATATTTGAAGCAACGCTATCCCCTTTTTCTATCAAAACAGGTTCAATACCAGCTTTTTTAGCAAGTACTGCACACTCTATGGCTATGGGCCCAGCTCCTATTATTATGAGCTCATATGCTTTTTTGATGTCATTTTTTACCATTCTTTAGTTCCCCTCTTTTCTTGCCCTTTAACTTTCTCATATTATAAAAAAAATTTCTCTTTTTCTTCACTCTTTAGAGAGATTTTAGAGAGAGATTTTAGCTATACTTGTTACATGGACAAAAACCACAAAGATATATTAAAACTTGCATCTGCATTGATAGTGGAAGATAATATAAACTTTCGTCAAAAATTCAAAAGTACACTAGAGATATATTTTGATACTGTACATGAAGCATCAAATGGTGATGAGGGTATAGATATCTACCAAGCTAAAAAACCAAGTGTCATCTTTACCGACATAAAGATGCCTAAGATGTCAGGACTTACCTTTACCTCTTTTGTACGTAAGTTCGACAAAAAAGTTCCCATTGTAGCTCTGAGTGCTTACAGCGAAAAGCAAACACTAATGGAGCTTATATCTATGAATCTGATCGATTTTTTGGAAAAGCCTGTAGAGCATGAGACACTTAAAAACATCCTCTCAAAAGTCGCTTTGTCTTTAGAAGAAAACGGTTTTATAGAGTACTGTTTAACCAAGAACTTAAAGTACTCATTTTCATATAAAGTTTTATATAAAAACGATCAAGAGATAGCTCTAACCCCAAAAGAGATCTTGTTTTTAGAGTTGATGATACAAAATAAACAGCAGATTGTCACCAAAGAGATGATAGAAGATAGGATCTACGATGGTCAAAACGTAAGTGATTCAGCTTTGAGCAATCTTTTGTTTAAACTCCGTAAAAAGATAGATGAAAATATCTTTAAAACGATCCCTAGTGTTGGGTTTTCTTTGGTAAAATGATCTGAATTTTTAAGCCTTTAGTGCTATTTTTAGCTTTTATCTCTCCACTAAACTTCTCAGTAACTATCATTTTACATATATATAGACCTAATCCTGTTGATTTTTGATTGTGATCTCGAAATGAGTAGTTAAAGTCAAATATAAAAGAAAGTTTAGAGTCCTCAGCCCCTTTTGCATTATCTTCTACTGTTGTTATAATATTTTTTTTATCTTGATATATCTTGAGTTTGATATATGGGTTTTGGATTTTTCGTGTCTTTATAAAGAAGATACTGTTTTGAATAATAGCTAAAAAAAGATGCGATAGTGCGTTTTTGTCCCCTTGTATTTGTGCATCTTTATCTATATGCTTTTCGATTACTATGGAGCTTAACTCTAAACTCTCTTGTACTAGAAACTCTATATCTTCATACGCTTCATACACCTTAAAAGTTTCTGCTTTTTTGTCATTAGCACTCTCTTCTTGAAAAAACTCTTTAAAGGTGTTGATTGTTTTTGACATAAAGGTTACAGTTTTTTGTTGATCTTGTAGTTCATGAAGTATTTTAGCTTGTTCAATAGCTCCATTTTCTATCTGTGTCATCAAAAGGTTTTGCGACATACCAAGCTCAGAGAGTGGTTGTTTCCACTGGTGCGTAATAGTAGCTATGAGCTCCCCTGTAGCTATGAGTTTGTTTTGCTGAAAGATAAGATTATCTTTTTTTCGCGACTTTTCAAGCTCCTGATCTACAAGAGTTTGCAACTCTTTGTTTAGTCTTTTTAGATCATATACCCGTAGAAGGTAGAAAAAAAGAGCTAAAAGCAATGGAGCGGAGATCATCCATACAAGGGTATAGTCTATCCCTTTTTCATACTTTACCCCAAAATACCGATTCATAATGCTCTCTTTTTTACTCTTTGGAATCTGACTAATTGCTTTGTTAAATATCTCTTTGAGCATTGTGTCTTTGTTGTTAAAAGCAAAAGTGAGGTAAAGCTTTTCATTAAATGTTCCATTTATTTTAAAGTTGTAGGAGTATTTCTTTATTTGTTCAGACAAAACTCCCAAAGCCCCTGCAACTGCGTCCACATCATCATTTTTAAGCATTTCAAATGCTTCATCTAGGCTTTTTACTTTTTGTATAGTTAGGTTTTCATATCTGTTTAAAACATTACTTACAATACCACGACTATGAAGTACTGCTACTTTAAAGTCTTTTAGGTATTTTATATCAACTACTGTTGAGCTTTTATCTTGTGTAGCCAACACTATTGGGATCTCAAGGTAAGGTTTGCTGAATAAAGCCTTGCCTGTATTTTTTTTAGTTTTTATAGCAGCAGCTACTACATCGCACTTTTTTTGTTGAAGATATTCAAAAGATTGTTCTGCACCTTGAGTTTGAACAGTTTTAAAGCTTTTTAACAAGATCTTTTCTATTTGACCAATAAGCTCATTGTTTACATTGATATATTTATTGTAAGAGGGGTTTTTTATGCTCTCTTTGCAGACACCAATACTTGGTAAAGAGATAAGATGCTCTTTTTGTTTAAAAGTTAGCACCAGCCTTTTATGCTCTTTTGGAGGCGTTGCGTTAAGGTTTTTTGAAAACCATCTGTTCTTTAGTGACAAAAGCTCCTCTTCCCCAATAGCTTTTAATGCTTTATTTAAAATAGAAACAAGTTGAGGGTAATCTTTGTTTATTGCGTAACGATGCTTAGTAAGTGTGTTTAAACGATATACAGGTTTTACATTTGGCAGACCCAGTTCATTGATTATGTAAAAAACAGATCCGTTGCTTAGCATATAGCTTGACTCTTTTGTCACCACACTCATGATCGTATCTTCTATTGTCTCAAACTCTTTTTGTTTGAGTCCTTTAAAACCTGCGACAATTTCCTTGTCAAGTAGGTTATACCTATGAAGTGCTACTGTTTTATTTTTA
>JBEPWC010000130.1:0-5907 GCA_041642615.1 Sulfurimonas sp.
TTTACAAAAATTCAACATCTTGGATTGTAAATAAACTCTCTTTAGCTATCTCAGGGGGAAACTACGCAAATGTACAGCTTGAAAATTTCGTACAATCGCTTGCAAAACATGAAAATTTGGTATTTTTTAAAGCTTATGGAAAAACTGATAACTCCTCTACCTATTATGAAATTAACTACGATAAAAACTTAGAAAAAGTGTATCGTTCTTATCACGAAGATAACTACTTGAAAAATATTGAAGATAAAATTTCATTATTTAAAGAAAAACTCAAAAATAAAGACACAGATCATGTAAAGACAAAGTTCTTGATCAACAGATTGCATGATGCAAAAAGTGAGTATCAATCTTCAAAAAGGTTAGTATCTAAAGTAGACAAAAAGTATTTAAAACTCTTAGAATATGAGAGCGTCTTTTTTGACTATGAAAACGGCTTACTTTTACTACCTCTAAATACTTCAAACATAAACGGAGGGGTTGTAAAGTTTATCTTTGATATCTCAAATATACAAAATATAAAAAATGAAACTATGAGAAATGTAGCTTTAGAGTCTTTTGTTATTTTACTTTTTTCTATAGTTGTTTTATGGATTGTGTCATATAAAATTATAAAACCACTAAATGATCTTACAAAGACTATCTCAAAAGACTTCCACTCTATTGATACAGATAAAATTCCACACACTAAGATAAAAAATGAGATCGGAGTACTAGCAAAATCTTTTAAAGTATTGCTTTTAGAGATGAATAACTATATACAAAGACTAGAGCATCTTAGCAAGAATGACCCTCTTACAGGACTTTACAATAGAAGAGCTTTTGATGAGATATTTGCAAAAACATTTAAAAAAACAAAAGCAACATATGTAGCACTTTTGTATTTAGATATTGATAACTTTAAACCATATAATGACCACTACGGACATAACTTAGGAGATGTCACCCTCCAAAGCGTATCAAAAAGTATAAATGACTCTTTGCATAGAAAAAATGACTATGCATTTAGGTTGGGCGGTGAAGAGTTTGCTGTTTTACTTAACACCAACACTCAAGATGAAGCCATGCAAATAGCACAAAGAATTAGAAAAAATGTCCAAGATCTTAAAATAGAGCATATCCACAACAAGCCTACAAATATAATTACCATATCAATTGGTGTATGCATAACACCATATAAAGAAGACTTAAAACTTATGGATCTTTTAAACAAAGCAGATGAAGCACTTTACCAAAGTAAACAAAAAGGGAGGAATAGAGTTACCCTCTACTCCTCTATGATCCACATATGACTATACCAGTAAAATGTACCTTTTTTAGCCCATGCTGTGCAAGTGTAGCGGTCTCTTGGTGGTTTTAGTGGTTTTTTTGAGTAGACTTTTATCTCTGTTTTAGAGATACTCTCAACCTCAAGGGGCTCACCACTACTAAGATAACACTCAATATTTTTAATCTCCCTGCTTAGTTTTAACCTTAACTCTGGTGGGTTTTGCTTACCTAGAAGGTGTTCTTTTGGCTCTACTGAGTCTATTGGAAGAGGTAGGGTATTTAACTTAGTTTTAAAACCTTTTGGATCTGCATAAGCCTCAGCCATAGCAAAACGTGGAATCTCTCTAAGATCACTACTAAAACCAACAGGTCCCGAAGCTTGTGCAACTCCAACATAACCCAAATTCTCAATCAAAGAAGCTGCTTGTATATTGTACTCACCATAAGGGTATGAAAAAAGCATTGGTTTATCTTTTTTGATCTCTCCTAGCTCCTCATCTAATCTTCTTTGCCCCTCTATTACCTCTTTTTTAACCCTAGCAACAAACATCTCTTTTGTTTCATCTTTTTTAGGGATCAGATGATCATGACTAAGTGAGTGGTTTGCAAACTCTCCACCGTGTTTTTGCATCTCTCTCATCTGATCCCATGTCATAAAATTTTTGTATTTTTTATCTACAGGCTCTGTATTTACAAAAACAGTAAATGGATAGTTAAACTTTTTTAATCTTGGATAAGCATTTGTATAGGTAGATATGTATGCATCATCGATCGTAATAGCAACTGTTTTTGATGGCATAGACTTTTTTTCTATGATATGCTTGGCAATCTTAGAGAGTGGCCAGACATTGTAGTTGTTTTCATTAAGATACTCTAGATGATACTCAAACTGTTTTAGAGTTATGTTTGTAGATGGGTACTTTGACTCACCAAAATGGTGATAGATAAATACTACAGCACTTTTTGCTTGTATGCTTTTATCATTTGAGTTATCACCAAATAAAAAAGATGAATAGATTAGAGACAAGATCATTATAGTTTTTATAAAAATGGTATATCCTTTATACTTTATTTTTCTTATTAGTTTATAATTGTATATTTTAACATATAGGAGATTAGTTATGAGAGTTGTATGCCCACACTGTTTAAGTGTAAATAATATTCCACAAAAAGAGAGTTATAAAAAAGCAAACTGTGGTAAGTGTAAAAAGTCACTACTAGATACAAAACCAATAGAGTTAAACGAATCAAACTTCGATGAAGTGGTTGTAAATAGTGATATACCTGTAGTAGTTGACTTTTGGGCTCCTTGGTGTGGACCTTGCAAGATGTTTGGTCCTGTTTTCCAAAAGAGCTCAACTGGCTATCCACTAAAAGCCCTATATGCAAAAGTAAACACAGAAAATGAGCAAAACTTAGGTGCAAGGTTTGGGATACGAAGCATACCTACACTTATGATCTTTAAAGGTGGAAGTGAGGTTCACAGGGTAAGTGGAGCACTCGATGAGACAAGTCTAAATAGTTTGGTTTCTCAGTTTATATGATATAATAATTTCATATAAATTAAAGGTGATCAGATGTCTAAAGATACAGTAACTATTATAAATAATCGTGATGGCAAAGAGTATGAGTTTAATATTTTAGATGCTAGTGTGGGTCCATCGGTTGTGGATATATCTAGTTTTTACAAAGAGACTGGTATGTTTACATACGATGAGGGATACACATCTACAGCATCTTGTGAGTCTAAGATCACATACATCGATGGTGGAGCTGGAAAACTTATGTATAGAGGGTATGATATCTCATACATGGCTAAAGAGAAAAGTTTTTTAGATACTGCGTATCTGCTTCTAAATGGTGAACTTCCTACAAAAGAAGAGCTTAAAGGGTTTAAAGTTGAGATGAACAAACGTTCTTTTGTACATGAAGGGATCAGAAAACTATACGATTCATTCCCTGATCGTGCTCATCCTATGGCTATTCTCTCAGCTGGTGTATCAGCTCTTTCAACCATATACTTTAATCACCTAGATATTAATACTCCAGAGGAGTATAGAGAGATGGCAAACAGAATAGTCGCAAAAGTGCCAACACTAGCTGCTATGAGTTACCGCTACTCAAATGGTATGCCGATCATCTATCCAGATCTAGACAAAACATTTACTGAAAACTTTTTATATATGATGCGAGCTTATCCACACAAACATGTAGATCTACGACCGATCGAAGTAAAAGCACTTGATACGATCTTTACACTACATGCTGATCATGAACAAAACGCTTCAACAACAGCTGTTAGAAACTTAGCCTCAACCATGGCTCACCCATACGCGGCGATTAGTGCTGGGATCGGTGCACTTTGGGGTAGAAGTCATGGAGGGGCAAATGAGAGTGTTATACGCCAGTTAGAGATGATAGGTACAGTTGATAAGGTTGATGAATTTATTGTGCGTGCAAAAGATAAAAACGATCCGTTTAGACTTATGGGATTTGGTCACCGTGTATATAAAAACTTTGATCCAAGGGCGACCATACTAAAAGAGATCAGAGATCAACTTGTAGATGATCTAGATATAAGCAGTGAACTAATAGAAGTTGCAAATAAGATAGAGCAGATTGCACTAAATGATGAGTACTTTGTTTCTCGTGGGCTTTATCCAAACATAGACTTTTACTCGGGGCTTATTTTACGTGCACTTAAAATCCCAAAAGAGATGTTTGCAGTGATCTTTGTGATCGGTCGCACACCTGGTTGGATAGCTCAGTGGAGTGAGCTTCGTCAGCAAAAAAGCATAAAAATAGCACGTCCTAGACAACTATATACGGGCAAGACTGAAAGAACTCCTAAAAACTAAGATTTCTTTTTACCTTCTGAGAGCTTTACGCGTTGAGAGTGTGTGATCGCAACTGCGATCGCATCTGTAATATCTAGTGGTTTGATCTCTTTTTTTATGTTTAAAAGTCTCTTTACCATAAAAGCAACTTGCTCTTTTTTTGCTTTTCCATTTCCAGTGATCGCTTGTTTTACCTGCAGTGCAGTATACTCGTTAAACTGTCCAAACTCCTGAAGAAGTTTTAACATTATAGCTCCACGAAACTGAGCTAGTTTTATGGTTGTTTTTGGGTTATGTGCATAAAATATATCTTCGACTGCTACTTGATCTATTATGTTGTTTTTAAAAATATTATCAAAAGCTTCAACCATCTGAGGGATCTGAAACTGTAGATCTTCTGCTTTGATCTTTATGAGTCCCGCCTCCTTTAAGCTGATCTTGCCTTTTTCAAGATTGATTAGGGCATAACCCATATTTCTTGTTCCTGGATCTATTCCTAGTATTGTCATCTTAGTTATATACTACTTTATTTCTACCACTCTCTTTTGCATTGTAAAGATGCATATCTGCTTCATTTACAGTGTCTTCTAGTGTATCTTCATATGTTGTTGCTAAACCTATAGATATAGTGTATCTGATCTCTTCATCTTTGTCTGAGATGGTGATGGAGTTTTCAACTTTTTTTCTTATGTTTTGCATCTTTTCTATAGCGTCATTAGCAGATATATTTTTTAGCAGTATACAAAACTCCTCTCCTCCAAACCTAGCGACTATATCATCTTTTGAGGTCTCACTCATCAAAAGATCAGCAAGATTTATTATGGCTTTGTCACCTGTATCATGTCCAAACTCATCATTTATCTTTTTAAAATGATCTATATCGATCATAGCTATACAGAAGTCTTCGCCCTCTGATATTGCATTTTTAAAGTACTTTGAAGAGGCTTTAAAGAAGTATCTTCTGTTATAAAGTCCTGTTAAAAAGTCTCTAATGGATTGATTTGTTATAGCTTGAATATTTTCAAGTGCCTCTATTGAGTTGTTTATTCGACACGAAAACTCCTCTTTAGAAAACGGTTTTTTTATAAAGTCATTTGCACCACTTTTTAAAAACAAAGCGATCTCTTCATCATCGCTTTTTCCAGAAACAGCGATCACACCTAGCTCACTTTTTTTGTATTTTTCCCTTATGAGTTGAGTTAACTCTAGTCCATTCATAACAGGCATATTGTAGTCTGTCAGAACAAGGCTAATATGATCATTTGTTGAATCAAGCAGGTTTATAGCTTCTTCCCCGTGAGCTACTGTAACTACGTTAAAAAAGAGATTTTCTAACATGCTCTTCATCTGTTTTCTAAAAACAACAGAGTCATCAACAACCATAACTTTGTGTTGTGAGTTTTTTATAAGTCTTCTTATGTTGTTAATAATATAGTTTATATCTTCAACTCCACTTTTATATATATAGTCAATTATGTTTTTCTCAAACATCTTTTTTCTAAAGTTTTTATCTATGTTTGATGTAAGGATGATCACATGGTTACCCGTTTTGATCACATAGTCAATGATCTCACCATTTGGAGCATCTGGAAGGTTTATATCTGAGAGAGTTAAGAAGTATTTATAACCTTTTAAAAACAGTTTTGCTTCAGCCATAGTGTAGGCTATATCTACCTCTACATCAAGCTCTTTAGATATTTTTTTTGCGATCAAGTTCGCCAAGGTTTTGTTGTCTTCGATCACCAATATTCTATTCAATTTATAACTCCCTATTTTTTGATTATTGTACTATAAATTTGTTTAA
>JBEPWC010000131.1:0-5891 GCA_041642615.1 Sulfurimonas sp.
TTGAGTTACAATCCTAAGAAGTTCAGCGCTAACCTCGTTTAACTCTTTTTTAGCATCATTCATAAACTGCTGCTTATTTTCGATCCTCTTTTGTCTATACTCTTTTATAGAAGACTCAATTCTTGGGAGTGAGAGTTTTGCAGCTTCTATGTCGTTTTCGATCCCGTTTGCTTCCCTTTTAAGTTTTAAAAAGTCAACCTTACTTTTAACACCTTGGCGAACCATGGGTGCTGTCATCTCGATCTCTTGAGAGACATACTCAAGCGATTTTTTAAGAGAATTAATCTTAGATTTTGCCTCCCTATACTCTTGCTTTTTTTGCTCGATCTGCTGAACAAGTGAGTTGTCTCTTGCTCTAAACTCTATCATATTTGATCTGTATAGATCCTTTGCAAGGACTATGTGTTTTGCAAGTTCTGGATTGTCTGTAGGTTCACTTTTAAACTCTCTTAGATTTGCTTCTGCTTCTAAGCGGTATTTTTTTGCTAGTAACTCTTCGTATTTTATTTTATTTGTTTGGGCTTTTGAGATAGACTGGGCATTGTTTATTTTCAGGATCTTATCCCCTTTTTTTACCATCTGCCCTTCATGTACAAGTATAGCTTCTACTATCCCACCCTCAAGATTTTGGATAACTTGGTTTTGTCCATAGGGTATAACATCACCATCACCCCTTGTGATCTCATCTATCTCTGCAAAAGATGCCCAAGTTATAAAAAGTAATATTGTGACGATCCATATCTTTAAAACACGACTAACTTTAGTAGGGGATTGTTCAAGTATTGCAGAGCTGAGGCTTTGCATAAACTCAAAGTCTTTGTCGTTGTACTCTACAGGTTTGTTACTTTTGCTCAACTTCTTTACCTCCCCCTTTTAGTTTTAGTAGTGCTTCTTCTTTTGGAGCATCTATAAATACTTTTCCATCATTGATCACTATAACCCTTTGAACAATTCTAAGTAGTGCCATCTTTTGGGTTACTAGTAAAGATGTTTTTTCTTTTAGATTTTTCTCTAGGTTGTCTAAAAGTTTTGATTCTGTAATCTGATCCATAGCATTACTAGGTTCATCCATAAGCATGATCGGAGCATCTAGTAAAAATGCACGGGCAATTCCAATGCTTTGTCTTTGACCGCCTGAGAGCCCTTGACCACGCTCACCTACTGGCATCTCATATCCTTTAGGGTGTTTTTTTATAAACTCTGAGGCCCCACTGATATTAGCTGCATTTATCATTGCTGTATCGCTAGCATGTGTAGCTCTAAATGTGATATTATCTTTTACAGTACCCCGAAATAGCATGATATCTTGAGAGACATAACCCATGTTTTTTCTAAGATCAGCTGGGTCTATCTGTTTAATATCGATCCCATCAATAAGTATTTGACCTGAGTCTGGCTGATAAAGTCCAAGTAGTAGTTTTTGGATCGTACTCTTACCACTACCAATACGACCAATAATAGCTACTTTTTCATATGGTTTTATCTCAAAAGAGACATTTTTAAGAGCAGGTATCTCAGTCTCTGGATAGGTAAATGTAACATCTACAAACTCTATATGACCAGTAAATTTTGGACGCTCAACAAACTTTTTACCACTTGGTCTCTCTGTTGGTTTTGATATGATCTCATTTATAGTTTCGTATGATGTTTTTGTATCTTCATAGTTTGTCATTAAAGCTGCAACTTGACCCATAGGTGCTAATGTTCTTGATGTTAGAATCACTATAGCGATCAAACCACCCATAGATAGCTCAAAGTCTTGAATTAAGTAAACACCATAGACTATAACCATTACAGTATTTAACTGGATAAACAGTTGTGTAACAGTAGGGATCGAAGCTGAGAGTGTACGTGATTTCATACTCTTGTTTGCTATCTCCCCAATAGACTCTTCCCATTTGTGCTGAACTTGATTGATCGTACCTAATGTTTTTAAAGTCTCAATATTATTGAGTGTCTCAATGAGAATAGAGTTCTTTTTAGCACCAGCCTCATGAGTACTTTCAATACTTTTTCTAAGCGGAACCTTTATGATAAAAGCATATATAAGTATAAGTAACATCGTTACAATAGGTACTAAAACAATAGATCCACCAATGTAGAAGATCACAAGTAAAAATATGATCGTAAATGGTAGATCAATTACAGCTGTCATAGTAGCATTTGTGAAAAAATTTCTAATAGAATCAAAATCTTTTAGATTAGATGAAAAGGAACCAACAGATGAGGGATGGTGTGCCATCTTAAGATCTAAAACTTTTTCAAAAATAATAGATGACATAATGATGTCACTTTTTTTAGCAGCTGTCTCAAGTAGATATGTCCTAGTAAATTTTAAAAATGTATCTATTGCGTATATGATCATCACACCTATGGCAAAAACCCAAAGGGTCTCAATAGCATTGTTTGGAACAACTCTATCGTAAACATTCATGGTAAAAAGTGGGGATGCTAAAACAAACAGGTTGATTAGCAAAGATGCGTAAAGCACATCTTTATATATTGGGATTGAAAGTTTTAGTGTGCTCCAAAACCAGTGCTTCTGGGTTAGGTGAAGTGTTCGGGAGTTATCATCACTGTACTCATATGCCTTCTTGATCATAAAGCCATATCCAAGATACTCATCTTCAAGCACATTTAAGTCTACCCACTGCTCAACTGCTTCTTCTCCCGGCATTATCACTTTTGCTTGAGTACCATCTTTGCTAAAAGTCTCTAATATACAAGCACTTTGGTTTGACAAAAGTATGATCATAGGGAGTTGCAGTCTTGAGATCTGAGAAAGAGGGCGGTTGGTTATCGAAGACTTTAAGCCAGCACGCTCAGCTGCACGGGAAAACAGACCTTTTGCATTTTTTATAGAAAAAAGTTCAGGCGTTTCCTTTCCGGGCTCAGTTGGAAGTCCAGCAGAGAGTGCTTCTGCTGAGTATGGTTTATGATATAGCTTTGTAAAAAGTACTAAACAATCTAAGAGTGAATCCATCCTTAGATTTTCAGCTTCAGTTATTAACATCTAGTTCCTTTAACAATAATTATTTGTGCAGTTTTCTAACGATTATATCTACACGATTATTTTTTTCTATAGAGTTACTACTTTCTCTACTATACATTGGTGCCTTGTCTGCATTTGCATGTATGTTGATATTTTGTGCTTTTGCACCAGCTTCAATAAGCCTTTCTTTAACATATATAGCTCTTTGTTTTGAGAGTTCTTTTTTATCCTCTTTACTCATCTGTTCATTATCAACATTTCCAAGTATTTCAAATTTAATGTACTCAAATTTATAAGGTTCTAACTGTTTGATTAGGTTGTTTAATCTGTCTGTTCCTCGTTCATTTAAGGCTGTTGCATTAGAATCATGTGGGTCATTTGTGTAAAAACCTGAGTATCTCTCTATTTTTTTCGTATCTTCATATATAAACTTACACCCATAAGTATTTCTCATCTCATCCTTTAAGGAGTTGTTACATAGATCGTACTCATCAACAAGTAAGTCTAAGTCCCTATCATAGTGTATAGGAAGAGTGTCCGTATTTTTTGGTGTAGAACCTGCAAGACCAACTTTTGAGTAGATAATGTTTGTGTCTCCAAGAACTGTTTGAACAAGTGTTCCCATTGCATCTAGTATTCTATATTTTGCAAAAAGCATTGTATACTCTGTGTTGATGATCTGTTCTTTTGCACTTATATAATCACCCTGAGCGGAGAGTAGATCTAGTAGTGAACGACGACCCAAGTCATACTCTTTTGAGTAAAGCGTTAGAGTTTTTAGTGCAAACTTTTTATACTCATTTAGGTGTTCTAGCTGATCACCTAGCTTTTCATTTGCAGCCCATGATAGGTTAAGTCCTTCTAGTGTTTGTCTTCTTAAATCGTTTTTAGACTCAACTTCTTGATGTATTTTAGAGATGTTTTGCTGGACTTTAGCTTTGTCTGAAAAACCGTTAAAGAAGTTGTACTTCAGATATGCCATAGCACGAAGTCTGTTATCTTTACCTTCAGTTCCAGAAAGGTTTTTATTTATAGACTGAGATATCTCTATATCTATTTGTGGATAATAAGAAGACTTGCTCTCCTTGTAGGAAGCTTGAGCCATCTTTACATTGTAAGCCGCTACTAAAAGTGATGGATTGTTTTGAATTGCATATTGTGAAGCCTCTTCTAAGCTTGCTGGAAGTGCTACATTTAAAGCTGGCTTTTGCATTTTTTCTACATCCAAGTATCGACCAAGCACTCTATGTAGATTATACATCACATCCATAAGGGTGTTTTCCTGTACAACATAGTTTGACTTTGCTAGCGAAAGAGAGGATTCTATTTTGTTTACTTCTGAGAGAGTTGTTAAGCCAGAATCATAAAGTTTTTGAACTTTTTTAAAGATCTCTTCGTTGATATCTACATTTGCTTGAGCGTTTTCTAAGAGTGCACGGTTACGCATAACCTCTATGTATGCATCCACCATTTTAAATGCTCTGTCATTTACATTTTCTATGTAGCTATATGCGGCTGCTACTGTTGCATGTTCTTGCACATCTACCTGACTAGATGTGGAAAAGCCATTAAATAAGTTTTGAGTATATGTTAATGAATTTTGATATACGCTAAACGTTGTACTATCAACAAAATTACCTGAGGGCCCACCTTCTTCTAGAAGTGTTGAATCACCTTTATAATTTGTTCTTTCTTGATTATTTTCAACTCCTACACCTATAGAAAGATCTAGGGAAGGGTAATATCCAGCCTCCGCTATATCTATGTTTTCTTTAGTTGCATTGTAGTTTTTAAGTCTTTCTAACACTTTTGGGTTGGTTTCTATAACCTCTGCTACACTCGTTTTTAGATCTTGTGCAAAAATAGATGTTGCAAAACCTAAAGTTAGTAAAATTAATTTTTTATTCATAATATCTCTTCCACCTTTAATTACTGTAATAGTTCAACTTCTATACGTCTGTTCTGTGCACGACCCTCTTTTGTGGCATTGTCACCTACAGGGTTTAGTTCACCTTTACCAATAGCTGTAAGTCTAGTCTCACTTATTCCATAGCGCACTAGTACCTCTTTTACAGAGTTTGCTCTATTTTGAGAAAGCTTTTTGTTTGCCTCAGCATCTCCTAGGCTATCTGTGTATCCATAGATGATCACATCATAACCTTTGTTTTCTTTTAAAAATAGTGCAAAGTTTTGAAGATCGTCTATAAGTTTTTCATCTATATCCCATCTTGCAGACTTAAATGTAACATGTATAGTTGCGGTTTGAGGACAACCATAACCATCTACTACAAAATCTTTTGAAGTGTCTGGACACTGATCTTTAGAGTCTACAATCCCATCATTGTCACTGTCTAGCTCACACCCTCTGTAGTCAACTTTAGTTCCTTCTGGAGTTTTTGGACACTTATCGTCATCATCTGGAACACCATCTTTATCTAAATCTGATTTAATCAAACATCCAAACTCATCTACCTCTGCCCCAGGTTTTGTATTTGGACATCTGTCATCCTCATCTAGTACACCATCTCCATCTTTGTCGGTCTCAACCGGTTCAATTTTTTTAACTGGAGCCTTTTCAACAGCTATAGGCTGTATATATTGATACTCTTGTGCGTTTAAAGATATGCACAACAATAAAGTAAGTAATAAACTTGATCTGTATTTCATGTTATTTCCCATTAAGAATTATTTCAAGAGTTATTATATCCATTAAAAGTGAGAATTCAATGAACTTTATGTTATAATCGTATAAATTTCAAAAAAAAGTAGACATTTTTTATCAAAAATATGTGATAATAGGCTTTACTATTCTTAATAATAGCTTAAAAAGTAAAAATATAAAAAGATATCACAAAAATGTAATAAACGGGCAAAGTGGCATGAAATACTCAGAAGTTGA